>NZ_SOGU01000094.1:0-46726 GCF_004403275.1 Cryobacterium sp. TMT4-10 | reverse complement strand
CTGTCATCACTGCGTTCGTCAAGGGGAACTCCTTCCCCGCCCTCTACAACACTATTCGGGACGATCCCGGTGCCTTGTCCAAGGTTGACAGAGAGGGCTGCGGCCCTTTTCGCGGAATGTCGAGACACGATGTATCTGTTGGGTTATTGAATATTTCGTGACCTAATCCTCGCCTATTTCCAGGTCCAGCTGGGTCGCCGGCTCCCGAGAAAGACCCGTATTCTTCCGACCTTTAACTCGGGCCGGGAACTTCGCGCCTGGTCCATAGCGGACTGCAGTTCCGCTCTTCGCCTTCGTTGTGCGGACGAGGATCTCACGGCCGACGAGATCCTGAATCACGTTTCGCGCGTTAAAGACGTCGAGATCGAACATGCGCTGGATCGTGGCGTTGTTGATGGAACCGTACTCGTGAAGATGGGCGATGATCTTCTGATCACGGTCGCTTCGTCCCCGCGGCTGGTAGCCGAGCGCGGATCCGAGCCCTGCCAACGCACTCGCTCGCAGCCGGTAGTCGGGGTTGCTTCTGGTGACGGTGCGTGGCGTCGGCTCGATGAGCTCTGCCTCGCCGTTCGCCAAACGTTGAAGCTCTGCTTGTGTCACGCCGATATCCCTTTGAATCATTGGGGCGACTTCCAACGCAGTCACAGTGCGCTTGGCGGTGAGCATCGAGACGACGACCAGTGCGTTGGTGTCGTTCTGCACGCCGGGCGGAAGCGTGGAGAAGAATTTCGCGACACGTGCGTTGGGGCTGCCGCCGCTGAAAGTAACCGATGTCTCAGGGTCATCGCCGTCAAAGACTTCGATCGTTGGTGCTTTCTTGCCGCTCCGAATCATTTCCCGATACATGCGGTCGACACCCTGGCCCCACTTCTCGGCCAACCCGAGCCCTCTCATCGTGTCAGCCAGCAATGGGAAGCGGGGTTTCGTGGGGTGTGTGAGGATGTTGGACGGCGTCACACCGGAGACGAGGGGCCCCGGCGAGCGGACTTCCAGCGATTGGTCGGAATGCTCGATTGTGATCGGTCGATTAAGCCGATGGTCGCCGTGCATCACTGCATTTGCGACTGCCTCACGAACCGCCTCGAGTGGGTAGTCCTGAATCTGAATTTGTTGGCCCGAAGCGAGGTTGATCGGTGTCGTCTGTACGCGCGCTTCGATGACTCCTAGGACATCGACTAGCGCCGTGAGTAGCGGGCCTGTCCAGCGTCGCCCGGCATTGACTTCTCCTCCCATGTTTTCCCGATGCTGATACACGAGAACCTCCACCGTCGGGTTCGTGTCGCTGTGACAAAGGAGTATCGAAGCGGTGCGAGTGAGGGTGCCATTGCTGGTGATTAATCCCAAAGTGGCGAGGATGAACTCAGTGTCGGCATCCGCGATCGCTCTGCGAGTCTCATCTGGAAGCTGACGCAGCAGCGCTTTCACTCTCAGTATGGCGTCCGGGTCGATGTCCTGAACTGGGCGCCCTGTGTCTTGGGCGCTCCAATCGCCTCCCTGACGCTCTTGGTGGAGGCGGCTAATCTCGGCAGTCGTCATCGGGATGCATTCGTCATTGAATCTCCGGGACGGAACCTTGCCGCGTGAAACATACACATCGAGACCTTCCTGAACGGTAATCTCCAGGAGACGTTTGCCCTCAAATTCAAACTCAGCAACAACTGCATCGAGACTCGGTGCGGTGACCTCACGAATCCTTTTGCGCAAAGCCAATGCGTCGAGACTCGTGCCTTCAATTGCATCTGGGCCCTCGATGCGATCACGAACCCCCAGAATCACCGATCCCCCTCCGGCATTAGCGAAGCAGACCACGGCGTCCGCAATGTTGTTGCTGGTGTCCGAGATTGAATTGTCTTGACGTTTGAAGTCGAGCGTTACACTTTCGCGCTTGTCGGCGACAGCCGAGCCTGAATGAATTGCCCGGAGTGCGGCAGATATCTCGTCGTTCATTGATCGGTCCTTTGATAGTTCTGCAAGTCTTGCACTTAAATCAAAGAAGAATCAATCGAATCTCGCCGCCAAAGACGGGACCGGCACGAAGCCCACTGAGCATACTGCCTCCGAGCAGGTCGCGGCTCCGTGCGCAGGACTTCCTATCGCGGACGTTGGCTCTCACGTTCGCGTCGGCGTTAATGGCGAGATTGGCCGCCGAGCGCCGGAGGTCATGCGGAGTGATCAGCGGGAGGCGGGTCGATCGCCTGAGCCCTCATGACTGCGTTGACGAACCAGCCGCCGATGCTGTGGGAATGCTGCTGGGGGTGCCGTCGGGATCGCGGGCGATGAGCGCGCGGAAGGCCGGGTTCGCCAGCAGGGCGCCGTCGGCGAGTTGCACGAGCACGGCGATGCGGAATCTGTCGGTGACGTGATCCAGCGTCGGCCGTCCGCCCGCGATGATCGCTGTGGCCAGGACATCCGCGGTCACGATGTCCCCGGCGATGACGGTGGCCTGGAGGAAGGATCGGTCGGTGTCTGGTCGCCGCCAGATGTGGTTGCCGCGTTCGGCCGAACCCGACGTCGCCGCGGCCGGCCAGTCGGGAGTGAGGCCCACGCTGGTCAGCAGCCTGGTCCGGTCGGCCGCATCGGTGATCCCGGTGATCCAGGTGCCTTCCGCGGGCACGCCTCCGGTCAGGATGTCGCCACCCGCGTTGATGGAGAAGACCCGGTGTCCGTGGCGCTCGAGGACCAGGCCGGCCTGCTCCACCGCGACACCCTTGATCAGGCCCGATAGATCGAGCACGCCGTCTGGCCGGTGCGGGGTGAAGGCCCCGTTTGTGCGCTCCCGCCAGCCCAGGGCATCCGTGTAGGCGCCGCGCATTTCCGGGCCGGCGTGGGAGAGCGGCAGCACGCCTGCGACGATCAGCGACAGTTCCGACTCCGGGGCGTAGAGGCTGAACCGTTGGTCGAGGTCGTCGAAAACCCGGTGGACATCGGCCAGGGCGCCGGCGCTGGCACCGGCATCCGTTGCCAGACGGATGCTGACCACGGTGCCCATGGTCTCGAACGTGTGCACGCCCATCGGGTTGCCCCGGCTATCCCGTGAATCCCGCGGCATCGAGCGCCGATTGCACCGAACCGAGATAGCCCTGGGACGTGTAGGTCGCCCCGCTGACGTTGCTCACGGCAGCCGACTGCGCCGCCAGCACCTCCTCCCGCAGGATCGGCGCCGCCCGTGCACTGATCTCCACCGAGGTCTCACTCGTGTCGGTGAGTTTCAGGGCGACGACATCCGTGATCACACCGTCCGTGAAGACGACCCGCACCTGCACCGTTCCGTACTTGGTCTCGATCAGCTGGCCGTCGTAGGCCGTGGCAAGCGGCACCGCCTCGGTGGGCGACGGAACCGCACTCGGCCCGGAATCCGATGGGGGCGAGGTTGGTGTCGTGGTCGGGAGCCGCGTCGAGGGGGCGACGGGTACGTCATCCGTGAACCTGTTCGAACCTGCCAGCCAGCCCACGACCAGCACGGCGACGGAGCCCACCCCGACGATGGCGGTGCTCAAGCGTCGCATCACCAGTCGAACCGTTCGGCATGGATGCGGTGTGCGGGAATACCGGCCTCGCGCGCATCGCGGATCACGAGTTCGGCCCACGGCTTCGGGCCACAGACGAAGAGGTCGACATCGGGGATGTCGGGCGCGAGAGTCGAAATAGTCTGGCCCGCAGCGAACACGGCCGACGGCAGCCAGGTATGACCTTCGTGGGGTGGCAAACCCACGAGCACCTCGAGGCGGGCGCCGACACGGCCACAGATCTCTTCGACCTCCCGCCTCAGGTACACGTGTTCAGGGTCGTCGCCGCGAAGGATCACGGTGAGCGCCCCGGCTGGCGTGTCGATGTCCTCCAGGAGGGCTCGGATCGGGGTGATTCCAATTCCCCCGCCGATCAGCACCGCCCTGCCGGTGGTGCGGGCCGAGGCGGTGAACAGGCCGTACGGTCCCTCGAAGAAGACCCGGGTTCCCGGCTGCACGCCGAGAAGGCGGTGACTCCCGTTGCCCAGATTGCGCACGGTGATCCGCAGGCTTCGGCCGTCGGGAGCCGCCGACAGTGAATACGGATGCGCCTCCAGGCGAAGCCCGGGCGACCAGAACCGCCAGCTGAAGAACTGAACGCCGTGCGCGGCCAACCGGTCCAGGTCGTGACCCGTCATCACGATGGACGCTACGCCGGAAGCCTCGGCGCGCACCTCTGACACCCGCAGCCGGTGGTGCAGGTTGCGAACGAGGGGGATCAGGAACCGGAACACTGCCACGGCGGCCAGGGTGCCGACATACAGGGACAGCCAGTACCAGCGCGCCCACGTTCCGACCGCGAAAAGCTCGCCCTGACCGAACTGATGGGGAGCGCGAGCAGCACGGCGGCATAGACCAGGAGATGCACCAGGTACCAGGCCAGGTACGGCAGCTTGTGCCGCACGATCACGAGGGAGGTCACGACAACGAGCACGAAGAGGACGAGGGCGATGAAGGCCTGCGGCATGTCCGGCATGGACGTGATCATGGCGATTGCCTCGGCCACGGGGTTGCGCCCCAGCGCGAGGCCGTAGCTGATGAGCAGCAGAACCATGTGGGCGAGAATCAGATACAGCACAGGTTTGCCGAGCCGTCGATGGGCCGCGAGGGCACGGTCGTAGCCGATCGCCCCGTCGATGACCGGCAACCGGGCGGCCAGCAGGAGCATGACGAGCAGGAGATTGCTTCCGACCAGGCCGGCCACTATCCCTATTCCCGTGGTGACGTCCCGGATATTCGTGAAGTATGTCCAGCCCCCGTCGGACAGGAAGAGAGCCAGCACCACGGCCATCGAGAACCAGGCCAGACCTTCAAGCGCGTCCGCCCGGCGTTGACGCCACAAGAATCGCCGCGCGGGCGGTTCGGCGGTCTGCGCGACGGAATGGACACCAACACCGTTGGGCCGAGTCACGTCGCTCCCCTTCATCTCACCGAATGGCTCTCAATGTAGTCGGTTCCGCGCCTGCGCGCGGGTGAGAGCCGAGGGTACCCCGGAGATCGTCGACGCTGTCTTTCTGCGATGAGTCACGCCGAGTTCGACCGTTCCGGTCGAGCCGGACACTTGAGCCGGTCGAACTCGACCGGAACTGTCGAACTCGGTGCGAGACGCGGGCCGGGTGCGGGGGCCGGTCGGCGCCGCGCCTCGCGGCCGGCCGCGGTAATCCGGCGCCGGGCGTGAGGAGCCCGCATTGCCCCGGTGCGGCGAGGTCCCACGAACCAGCTCACTGACTAACCAATTCGACGGAGATTTTGCCGAAATCGGGCTGTTTTGGCCCAAAACAGGCTGTTTAGAGCAAGATCTCCGTCGAATTCGTTCCCCGTCGGGAGGGACTGGGGCCCCCGGGAGCGCGGCCGGGGCGGGGGCGGTCCGGAGGCGCCGGGAACCTTCACTGGTCCGGTTCGGGCACCAGCGGCGGCGCGGGCACCAGCGCGGGCACCGGCACCGGCACCGGCTCCGCGCCGCGAAGGTAGGCCAGCTGCGCGTGAACCGAGGCCTCGGCGGCGAAGCGGACGGCAGCATCCGTGTGGGCGTAGACGCGATCGGTGACCAGCGCGACCGTCGCGTCGGGCCCCAGCTCGGCCAGAGCACGGCGAACCTCGGCCAGGCGCTGGTGGCGGTGCGCGAGATAGGCGTCGCAGACCGCCTCGAGGTTCGGCAGCACCGGCCCGTGGGCGGGGAGCACCGTGGCGGGCCCGAGCGCCCGCAGGGCGGTGAGCGAACGCAGGTAACCCTCGAGCGTGCCGTCGGGAGCGATGATCGTCGTTCCCCGCCCGAGGATCGTGTCCCCGGTGAGCACCGACCCGTGCGGTCCATCATCGGGCAACTGGAAACACGCCGAATCCGCGGTGTGCCCCGGCGTGGCGATGACACGGATGCGCGTTCCCCCGGCCTCGATCACCTCTCCGTCGGTCAGCGGTCCGGCACGGACACAGAACGCCGGGTCGAGGGCCCGCACCGGCGCACCGGTGAGCCGAGCGAACCGTGCGCTCGCCGCGCTGTGGTCCGCATGGCGATGCGTGATCAGCACCAGGGCAACCGAACCCGTTGCCGCGAGCGCAGCCAGGTGGGCGTCGTCGAGCGGTCCGGGGTCGACCACCACAGCCGAGGCGGAACGGGGCGCGGCGATGAGGTAGCTGTTGGTGCCGTCGAGGGTCATCGGTCCGGGGTTGGGCGCGAGCAGCTTCCGGGTGAGCGGGCTGCTGCGCTGAATGCTCCGCTCGATGCCGACCGGCGGGTGTGCGTCGTTGCCCATGCCGGGAAGCCTAGCGGCCCCGGGGTCGCCGCCACCGCGCGGCGGCGCACGGCACACGGATGCCGCTCTCACTGCGCACGGCAAGCGGATGCCGGTCCTGCGCCCGGCAACAACCGCACTGCGCGCTGGAACAAACGGGCCCGGCATCCGCTGGATAGGTTCAGAGAACTAACGGACTCAAAGTGGAGGACCCATGGACACCTACGACAATCTCCTTGCGACGATCACGCCGGCATCGGGACCGACGAGAGAAATTTTCGATCCCGCAACGGGTGCGGTGGTGGGCCTGGCCCCCGTGGACACCGCCGAGGACCTCGACCGCGCGGTCACCGCCGCCGGTGCGGCTCAGCCTGCCTGGGCTGCCCTGGGTCACGCGGCCCGCAGCGAGGTGCTGAACCGCGTTGCCGATGCCATCGACGCCGCGGCAGAGCCGCTCGCCGAGCTGCTCTCCCGGGAACAGGGCAAGCCGCTGAACGGGCCGAACGCCCGCTTCGAGGTCGGCGCGTCATCCGCCTGGCTGCGCGCCACCGCGGCGACGCCGCTCGAGGCCGAGGTCGTCGTCGATGACGGCCAGGTTCACGCCGAGGTGCACTACCGCCCGATCGGCGTCGTCGGCGCGATCGGCCCCTGGAACTGGCCCATGATGATCGCGGTCTGGCAGATCGCTCCGGCGCTGCGGATGGGCAACGCCGTCGTGGTCAAGCCCTCCGAATATACCCCGCTCAGCGTGCTCGCCCTCGTCGCGGTGATGAACCAGGTGCTGCCGGCCGGCCTGCTGAGCGTGGTATCGGGCGACCGCGAGATCGGCGCGCGACTGTCGACCCACCCCGACATCGGCAAGGTGATGTTCACCGGCTCGACCGCAACCGGCAAGGCGATCATCCGCAGCTCCGCCGACACGATCAAGCGCCTCACCCTGGAGCTCGGCGGCAACGACGCCGGCATCGTGCTGCCCGACGTCGACCCGAAGGCCATCGCCCAGAACCTGTTCTGGGGCGCCTTCATCAACACCGGTCAGACCTGTGCCGCGCTCAAGCGCCTCTACGTGCACGACGACGTCTACGACGCGGTCTGCGAGGAGCTCACCGCTGTCGCCGCGGCCATGCCGATGGGCAACGGGCTCGACGAGAAGAACGTCCTCGGCCCGCTGCAGAACCAGGCGCAGTTCGACATCGTGTCCCGTCTGGTCGAGTCGGCGAAAGAGTCCGGCGCCCGCGTGCTCATCGGCGGAAACCCCGACCTCGACCAGCCCGGCTACTTCTACCCGACCACCCTCATCGCCGACATCGACGGCGCCAATCCGCTCGTCATCGAGGAGCAGTTCGGGCCGGCGCTGCCGATCATCCGTTACACCGACCTTGACGCGGTGATCCGGGAGGCGAACAGCGTTGACGTCGGGCTCGGCGGCTCCGTGTGGTCGGCCGACCTCGACAAGGCCCGCGAAGTCGCGGCGCGCCTCGAGACCGGCACCGTCTGGATCAACGGCCACGGCGGAGTGCACCCGATGGTTCCGTTCGGCGGCTCCAAGCAGTCCGGTTACGGCCTGGAATTCGGCGTGGACGGACTCAAAGCGCTCGGGGTGCCCCAGGTCATCAACGGCTGACCAAGCCCGACGGCTGACCAGCCGCCACGGCCTAGAATCGCCGTTCACCACGCGAGTGCGGTGAACGGCGATTTTTCGTGGCGTCGCGGCCGACCCCGCGCGAAATCCCGTCGATAATGAACTGGTGGGGTGGAGGACTATGGATGGCGAATCGCGGGAGACCGCGAGCACGACGATCAGCCTGCTCCTGCGCCACGTGCGCCGGCTCGGCGGGGAGGAAGCCGTCGCTGAAGTGCTCGCGCGGGCGGGCGTGCATCAGGATGCGGCCCTTCTTGAGAACCCGTCCACGTGGGTCGGCTACGACACCCGCATCCGCCTGTTCGAGGCGGCGACGGCCGTGCTCGACGATCCGAACACGATGTTCACGGTGGGCGCCGGGTCGGTGATCGGCGACATTCAGCCCGTGCTCGTGCAGTTGCTGAGCGTGTTCGCCTCGCCGGGCGCCATCTATCGCCAGATGCCGCGAATGGTGCCGAAGTTCACCACCACGTCCACGATGGATGCCATCAAGGTCGCCAAGACCACGGCGACGGTGGGTTACCGGCTCCACGAGGGCTATCGGCCCTCCAGACTGGACTGCCAATATGCTCAGGGACTGTTCTCGTCCGTTCCCGCCATCTTCGGTCTCGCACCCGCTCGGGTCAGTCACCCTCGGTGCCAGTCGGACGGTTACCCGGAGTGCGAATACGAGCTGACCTGGTCAATGCGGGAACACTGGTGGTCCCGGCGTGCCAGGAACCGGTTCGTCGACGCGTCTCTCACCGTCCTGCGCGACAAGGTCAGGGAGGTGCAGCTGGCCGCCGCGGACCTCGTCAGCAGCGACGACCTCGACGAGATGCTTGCCCGGATCGTCGACCGCGCCGGCTCAGCCGTGCTCGCGCCGGGCTACCTGCTCATCGTGGAACCCGACGGGGGCGGCGCCCCGCTGGTGCGCCACCGAGGGGTCACTGAGGCCCGTGCCGACGATCTGGTCGAACGGATGCTGCGCGGCGAGCAGTTGGGCGAGCGCGCGCTGGTCGTCGACATCGCCTCGAATCGCAGGATCCACGGCCACCTGGCCGCCCTGTTCCCCGTGGGACACACCGCGATGGTCGGCGACCGGGCCCTGCTCGAGGCGTACGCCGGACACGCCGCGGCCGCCCTCGACCTGTTCACCGCGCTGGAGGAGTCCCGTCGCGGAGGGCTGCGCACGGCCGCGCTGCTCAGTCTCGCGCACGAGCTGGCGACCAGCGACAGCGTCGAGGGGGTCGCGGATGTCGTCGCGGAGTCACTGCCGACGATCGTCGGCAGTGACTCCGCGGCGGTCCTGCTCTGGGACGCCGACCTCGGTGAGCTTCGCCCGGTCGCATCCACCGGGCTCGGAACCCCCCAGCGCGAACAGTTCCTGCAGACGACGATTTCGGTCGACCAGACGCCGGAATTGATCGGACTGCTCACCCGGCAGGAGCTCGTTCTGATCACCGCGGACGGGGCCAGCCCCGCCTTGGGCGACCTGGTCCGCTCGGTCGGTGTGCACAGCCTGGTGGCGGTGCCGCTCCTCGCCGGGGATGTGCTGATGGGCGTCGCCACGGTCAGCTGGCGCGGCGCGGTCGGGGAAGCGGTTCTGGTCGATGCCATGGCCCGGATCGAGGGTGTCAGCCACCAGGGGGCCACGGCCATGCAGAAGGCCAGGCTGCTCGCCACGGTTCGTTACCAGTCGCAGCATGACGCCTTGACCGGCCTGCCCAACCGGGTCCTGTTCGCGGCCCGACTCGACACCGCACTGTCGGAATGCCGGGACGGGTCCACCTCGGCCGTTCTGTTCTGCGACCTCGACAACTTCAAACGCGTCAACGACCGCCTGGGCCACCAGGTCGGCGACGAATTGCTGCGGCAGGTCGCGGCGCGATTGCGCGCGGAGGTGCGCGGCGGCGACGTGATCGGACGGCTCGGCGGTGACGAGTTCGCGGTGCTGGTCACCGAGCTGGAGGGCGAGGCGGCGGCCATCGAGCTGGCCCGCCGGACAGTCGATTGCCTGAACCATCCCTTCCACCTGGCCGGCCAGGACCTGCGTATCTCCGCCAGTGTGGGCGTGGCCGTCCACACGGGACCGGGAGGCCACGGCGAGCACCTGCTCGACGAAGCCGACGGCGCCATGTACACGGCCAAAAGAACCGGACGCAACCAGATCGCCGTTGCGGGCCGCCAGGAGGAGCCGGGGGCCACCGGCCCATCACTGCCGCTGGAGCTGGCGTGTGCCCTGGACGAGAACCAGATGAGGCTGCACTTCCAGCCGGTCGTCGACATCTCCCGTGCGGGGGAGGAGCGCGTGGTCGGCGCGGAGGCCCTCATCCGCTGGGAGCACCCCCGGCTGGGTCTTCTGGCTCCGGCTGCGTTCCTGCCTCTGGCTCAGGAGATGGGCCTGCTGCCCGAACTGGACCTGTGGGTGGTCGGAGCCGCCTGTGCTGCGGTCGCCGACTGGCCGCGGCCGGCAGTGCGGCCATACGGCGTCGCAGTCAACCTCGACGCGGCCACGCTGCTCGACCGGAGACTGGTTCCGACGGTTCGAGCCGCACTCAACCGACATGCCCTCGCCCCGGAGCGGCTCATTCTGGAGGTTGTGGAGAGCAGCGCTCTCATCGACCTCCCCGGCATCGTCGAACGGCTAGTGGAGTTGCGCCGTCTGGGCATCCATATTTCACTCGACGACTTCGGAACGGGTTTCTCGACCCTCGCCTGGCTCAACACCCTGCCGGTCGACCAAATCAAGATCGACCGCAGCTTCATCATGAATCTGCCTGACGCCGCCTCCGTGCCGCTCGTGCAGGGAATCCTCGCGCTCGCGTTGAAGCTCGGCGTCGAGGTGGTCGCCGAGGGCGTGGAGACCCGCGACCAGCTCGAGATTCTGCGGGCCAGCGGATGCGTGCTGGCCCAGGGCTACCTGCTGGGGCGCCCGAGCGCGACCTTCGATCCGCTGGCCGGGCGGCCTCTGACGGCGCCCGGGGCGGCGGCCGGGCGGCGGCCCCTCACCAATTCGACGGAGATTTTGCCCGAACCCAGCCCGAACAGCCCGAATCCGGTTTTTTAGAGCCGAATCTCCGTCGAATTGGTTCGTCGAGGCCGGTCAGGGGCCGGCGCGGGAACGCTCGGCTAGATGGCGGCCCAGCCGCCGTCGACGGGCAGGATCACGCCGTTGACGTTGCTGGCGTCGCTGCTCGCGAGCCAGGTGATCGAGGCCGCAAGCTCCTCCGCCTTGGCGAAGGTGGGGATGATCGCCATCAGCGGCCCGAGGCGCTCCTGCGCCCAGGCGGACTTGAACGGCGCCTCGATGTTGGTCTTCACGGCGCCCGGGGCGACGGCGTTCGCCCGGATGCCCTTCGGCCCGTAGACCACCGCGACGCTCTTGGTCAGCCCGTTGAGGGCGTGCTTGGAGGCGGCGTAGGCGACCCCCGACGCGGATGCCCGCAGGCTGGCCTCCGAGGACACGTTCACGATCGCGCCGTGTTCGGCCTCGATCATGCCCGGCAGCACCGCGCGGGTGAGCCGCATGACCGAGGTGAGGTTCACCGCGAACACGCGCTCCCAGGTGGCGTCGTCGATCTCGGCCAGCGGGAGGAACGCATCCATGATGCCGGCCACGTTCGCGAGCACGTCCACCGTGCCGCCCGCGGCCGTGACCAGGGCCTGAGCCGTGTCCTCCAGGCTCACATCACCGACGAGGGTCGTGATGTCGAGGTCGGGGAAGTCCGCGGTCAACTGGTCCAGGCGGTCCGCCACCACGTCGGTGGCGATGACCCTGGCGCCCTCGCGGGCGAAACGGATGGCCGTGGCGCGCCCGATTCCGGACCCGGCCCCGGTCACGATCGCGGTCTGGCCCTGGAAGCGGTTCGGGATGAATTCGATACTCATGGAATGCTCCTCATCGAACAACTGGCCGCCCGAATGCGGCCCTATCCACTGTCTAGCACTCGCTCCCCGCCGCGGGCTATCGGCTCCGTGAGAATTCGGAGGCCGCGACGATCTGCTCCGGGGTCGGACGAACCCCGGTGTATCGCTCGAACTGCTCCGCAGCTTGCAGCGCGATGAGCTCTGCGCCCGTGATGACGACCTTCCCGGCCGCCCGGGCGGCGCGGATCAGCGGAGTCTCGGCCGGCAGGGCGACGACGTCGAACACCGTGGTCGCGGCGGCGATGGCCGCGTCCGAGTAGGCCGAGTCATTCGACTCCGCCCCTCCGGCCATCCCGATCGGGGTCACGTTGACGATCAGCGGGGCGGTCAGCCCGGTCGGCTCGGCCACCCACCGAAATCCGAGCTCGTCGGCGAGGGCGCGCCCCTTGCTCTCGTTCCGGGCGATCAGGGTGCCCTGCTCGAAGCCGGAATCGCGGAACGCCGCCGCGACCGCCTTGGCCATCCCGCCACTGCCGCGGAGCAGGAACGGCGTGGCGGGGTCGATACCGCGCGCGCGAATCAGCTCGGCCGCGGCGATGTAGTCGGTGTTCGAGGCCCGCAGGCAGCCCTCGTCGTTCACGATCGTGTTGATCGACCGGATGGCGGTCGCGGACGCGTCCATCTCGTCGACCAGCGCGATGACGTCCTCTTTGAACGGCATCGACACGGAGCACCCACGGATGCCCAGCGCCCGCACCCCGCCGATGGCCGTGGCGATGTCCGTGGTCGTGAACGCCTTGTAGATGAAGTCGAGGCCCAACTCCGCGTAGAGGTAGTTGTGGAAGCGCGTGCCGAGGTTGCTCGGCCGGGCAGCGAGGGAGATGCAGAGGCGGGTGTCTTTGTTCAACGCTGGTTTCAGGGGCATGGGTCAAGGCTACGCGGCGGGGTGACCGGAGCCGGTGTCGCCCCGAAGGTCGCGGGGAAGGGCGCGAGGGTTCCCCGGGCGACCTACACTGCCGGAATGAGAATCGCTTTCCTCGGAGACGTGATGCTCGGTCGGCTCGTCAACGAGCATCTGGCCGAGTCGGCCGACCCGGCCTTCCCGTGGGGCGACACCCTGCCGGTCCTGGCCGACGCCGACCTGCGGATCGGCAACCTGGAGTGCGTGCTCTCGGATGACGGCACGCCGTGGCCGGGGAAGGTGTTCCACTTCCGCTCCGCTACCCGGAACGCCGGATGCCTGACGGCCGCGGGCATCGACATCGTCTCCCTGGCCAACAACCATGTGCTCGACTACGGCACGGGCGCGCTCGAAGACATGCTCGGGACGCTCGACCGGTATCGGATCGGGCGTGCCGGCGCCGGTCGCGACGAGGACGAGGCCCGGCGGCCGGCCTACTGGCGAAACGACGAGGCCACGGTGGGGTTCATCGCGGTGACGGACAACGAACCGGGGTGGGTAGCCGGCCCGGGGCATCCGGGTGTGCACTACGTTCCGGTCGACCTGCCGGATGCCCGCGTCGACGACCTCCTCCGGCTCGTGCGGCAGATCAGCGGCCGGGTGGACCTCCTGATCGTCTCCGCCCACTGGGGCGGCAACTGGGGTCGCTCGGTCCCGGCCGAGCACCGGGTGTTCGCGCACGCGATGATCGATGCCGGCGCCGGAGTCGTCTACGGGCATTCGCCGCACATCGTGCGGGCGGTCGAGGTCTACCGCAGTCGGCCGATCATCTACAGCGCGGGCGATTTCGTGGACGACTACGCGGTCGACCCCGTGGAACGCAACGATCAGACCTTCGTTTTCGTGCTCGAGACGAGCGGCGCGGTACCGCGCGCACTGCGGCTGTATCCGACCCGGATCGTCGGTTTCCAGGCCCGGCTCGCCGGCGCGGAGGCGCGGCCGATCGCCCGGCGACTGGAGCAGCTGAACGCCGCGCTCGGCACGCCCGCTCAGTGGCTGGAGTCCGAGAGCTGCCTGCTCATCCGGTTCGACGGGGCAGCCTGGGCGAATGAGGTCGACTGAGACCGTCAGCCGATTCGGGCCACCGTGACCGTGATCGCGTCCACCGGCCCGGTGCCGGACCGGTCGAGCTGCTCCGCGATGGCGTCGTGTACGCGGCGGCACACGTCGGTGGCGGCGAATGACTCGACGATGCCGATCTTGACCGAAACGCTCAGACCCGACTTTCCCTGAGCGATCTCTACGGAACCAGCCGAGGGTGATCGGCCGGTCACCGCGTCAACCGCCGTGGCGATCACGGCGGCCACGAGTGGGGCGGACGAGTACAGCTCGTCCACGCCGGGGACGGCCCGGATCAGGTCGTCGAGTTGCTCCTCGGAGGGGAGGACGTCACTCATCGGTGCTCGATTCCGTTCGCGGGGCGGCGGCTGCTGCGACTCCGGCGTAGAGGTCGCGGATCGTGATGTCGACCGCGGCAACGGTGAGGTCGGTGTGCTGGCGCAGGGCGGCGTAGACCGCCTGCCGCAGGGCGTCTGCTGTGGCCGGGATATTCTCACCCTCTCGGATCGAGGCATCGACACGCACGGTGATGGGTGTACCCGGCACGGTCACGTCGCCGTCCAGACCGCACCGGCCCACGATGATGTTCGGGAGGCTGTCACCCGCGGCCCGCAGAATGCCGCGCACGGCCCCTTCGGTCACGACCAGGCGTGCGGCCGGCGAGGGGTGCTCGATCGGGATGTCGCGCCCTGCGCGTGCCTCGAGGCTGATGTGCGCCAGGATCGACGACACCCAGCCGTCACCGCCCTCGACTTCGCGCCGCACGTCCTCGTCCAAAAGGGCGCGGTGCGCCTTCCGAAGCCGCTGCATCCCCTTCAGGGCGATCTGGCACTCCGGGGAGCCGTCGATACTCGGGTCGGCGGGCGTGCGGTCCCGATCGAGATATTCGCTCAGCTGTTCAAAGGTGTGACCGTCGTACTGCGCGAGTTCGCGAGCGGTGTCGTCATCAGCGACGGATGTTGCGGAGGGATCATTCGATGAGGTCATCGCCATTCCTCCATCTCGTGAAGCAGTGTTTTGCGTGCTCGGGCCAATAATCCGCGAATCGTCGAGACGGGCAGTTCCAGCTGTTCGGCGATCTCGCCGTAGCTGCACTCTGCCAGTTCCCGGAGCATCCAGCAGCGTCGCTGGTCTTCGGGCAGTGTAGCGAGAACACGTGTGAGTTCTTCCGTCTGTGACTCCGCTTCCACGAGTCTATGCGGGGATTCGTGTTCCGGAGCCGCGGCATCCGTGAGGTCGATGTCCACGTGCCGACGCCGTGCGCGCACCCGGTCGATGCTCTTGCGACTGACGATCCGCATCAGCCAGCTCTTGACGGCGGCGCCGTTCTCGAGGGTGGGAAGCTGCTGCCAGGCCGTGATGAAGGCCTCCTGCACGACGTCGTCCATCTCGTCGTTCGACCCCAGGACCCGGCTGGCATACACCCGCATCAGCGGGCCGTAGCGGCGCACGAGCACCTCGAAGGCCCGCATGTCCCCGTCCGCGGCGCGATCGGCCAGGGTCTGGTCGGGGAAGGACTCGAGGGGAGACGCGAGCGGCGCCCGAGTCGGGGTCGTTGTCATCGTCCCTCCGCCTCCTTCACCGCCGTGTTCAAAAAACTTTTGACAAATACGTGTGACAAATATGGCACAACCCACGTCTTATCACTGACAGCCTCAATCGCAGACCCGAAGGATGCCCGATGTTCCACTCACTCGCCGCCGATGACACCAAACCTGCCGGTGCCGTCCTGCCCACGTTCGATGCGTTGCTCATCGGGCCGGCCGATGACGATGGCGATGATGATGTGGACGCCGGGGAACCGACGGCTGCGAGCATGTTCGTCTGGCGCACCCGCGCCTGGCTGCCACCCACGAGACATCAACCGAAAGGGAACACGCCATGAGCGCATCCGACAAGATCGAGAACGCCGCCGAAGACCTCAAGGGCAAGGCCACCGAGGCCGTCGGCCGGGCCACGAATGACGACTCCAAGATCGCCGAAGGCAAGGCCGAGCAGTCCAAGGCCAGCGTGAAGAAGGCCGGCGAAAACGTCAAGGACGCTTTCAAGCACTGAGCCTTCACCTCCAGACTGGCGCTCGGGTAACCGGGGCGCCGCACGACCGGGGGCCGCGAAACGACAGGGGCGAACCGCGGCCTCCGACCACTCTTCACGCTCCGTGCTAGCGTGCGGGGATGAAGCAGAAAGAGATGTTTCTCCAGGCGGATGCCGCGTTGCGCTCCGTGCTCGACCGGCTCATTCCAACGCAGCTCACGATGCCGGCTCCGTCCGACTGGACACGCAGGCCGGATCCGACCCTGGGCGACATCGTCGCCGAGCACGCTCGTGACGAGGCCTGGGTGCCCGACGTTCTCTCCGGACGCACGATCGACGAGGTCGGCGACACGTACGACGGCGACCTCCTCGGACAGGATCCGATCGCGGCCTACGACCGACTGAACGACCTCGCCACCGGCGCCGTCAACCGTGAACTCGATCCCGACGCGATCGTTCATCTCAGTTACGGCGATTTCACGCTTGCCGAGTACCTGCAGCACGTGAGCATCTACCGTGCGTTCCAGGCGTGGTCGATCGCGCGCTTGATCGGGCTCGACTACTCCCTGCCGGCACCTCTGGTCGAGAACCTCTGGGAGCAGATCGTTCCCCAGGCGGATGCCTGGCGCACCATGGGCGTGTTCGGGCCGGAAATCGACGTGTCGCCGCAGGCCGATCTCGAAACCCGGCTGCTCGGCAAGACCGGCTACTGGGTGCCGTGACGCCGGGGGTGCCGCCAGCCGATCAGATCCAGTCGTTGCGTTTGAACAGCAGGTAGAGCAGCCCCGAGAGGCCGAGGATCAGTGCGCCGGAGGTGTAATACCCGAGCGGCTGGGCGAATCCGGGGTAGGGAACGTTCTGGCCGTAGAACCCGGTGATGGCGGTGGGCACGGCGATGATAGCCGCGTACCCGGTGACCTTCTTGGTGATCACGTTGAGCCGGTTGCCCTGAATGGCGAGATTGGCCTCGAGGATGCTGGTGGCCAGGTCCCGCAGGCTCTCGGTCCACTCCATGGCCCGCAGCACGTGGTCGTACACGTCCTGGAAATAGGGACCCATCTCGTCCTGGAGCAGGTGCAGGTCGCGGCGCAGCAGCGTGTTCACAACCTCGCGCATCGGGAGGATGATCCGCCGCAGCGTCACCAGGCTCTTGCGCAGTTCGAAGGAGCGCCGCTGAACCTGTTCCTGGTCGCTGTTGGGAAGGAACAGAAGGTCTTCGAGATCCTCGATCTCGTCGTCCAGCGCCTCGACCGCCTCGAAATACCCGTCGACGAGGTAGTCCAGCAGGCCGTGAAGGAGGTAGGAGACCCCATTCGTGGCCAGGTCCGGGGTGGAATCCCAGCGGTTCACCACCGCGTCCAGGTCGAATCGGCCGTTCTTGTGCACGGTCACCAGCGCCTGGTCGGTGATGAACGCGGCGATCTCGTTCGTGCTGACCCGGGCCGTGGACTTCTCCAGGCTGATGGAATATGCGGACAGGAACAGGTGGTCCGGGTAACGGTCGAGCTTGGGCCGCTGCCGCAGGTTGAGGGCGTCCTCGACCGCCAGTTCGTGCAGACCGAGCTCGTCGGCCAGGAGGGCCAGGTCGCTTTCGTCGGGGTCGGACAGGTCGACCCAGACGACGCTGGCGGGCAGGGCGAGATGCTCGGACACGTCGACGAGGGGGAAATCCTCGTCGACGAGGATTCCGTCGCGGTAACAGCGGGTTCGGGTGCGCACAGCTCAGTCAAGCGCGAACGCCCGGACTCGGGCCCCGGGCGCGCCGCGATCAGCGAATCACGAGGGTCCAGTCGGCGACGGCCGCCAGGGTGTCGAGCACCTGCGTGTGCCCGGCATCCGTCAGGACGATGCTCACGGTCGGCGCGCCCACCGTGGTGGTCACGGCGAGTCGCGCGGTGGCGTCGTCGTGCGACCAGCGGAGCTCGAGGGCGTCGTCGCCGGTGACGCCCCAGGAGAAGTCACCGTCGAACGCGGGGTGGGTCGACCGCAGCCGGGCGAGGCCGAGCTGCGCCCGGGTGATGTCGGTCGTCAGGGCCTGCTCGATCTCCCCGGCCGTGTAGACGTGGCGGTTCACGTCCCGCCCGTTGCCGGTGCGGGCGAACAGTGCGGAGTCGTCGAGCCCGCCGAGGAGGCCGACGTAGTAGACCTGCGGGCGACCGGGCAGGAAATGCTGCACGGCGCGGGCCAGGAAGTAGGGCAGGTCCTCGCCGCCGAGCACGCTGAAGAACGTCGCGTTGATCTGGTGCGGCAGGGTGAACCACTCGGGCACCACGGATGCGATCGTGGAGTGGCCGGCCGTGGCCGTGTGCGCCCGCGCGAAGATGTCCACCATGTCGTCGTGGGTCAGCAGGCCGGGCTTCGTTCCGATCGGACCCGCGTCGATGATGCCGATGCCGTCGTGGGTGTCGAGCACGGTGATCGCGTTCTCCGGCCGGATCTCGAACCAGCGGGCGAGCCGGTCCACCGTTCCGGTGCCCAGCGAGTGCAGGAGCAGCGGCGCGAGCGCGAAGTCGTAGACGCGGTCCACGATCGGGGCGATCGCGAGCTGCTGGCTGTAATGCGCGTGCACCTCGACCAGCACCTCCAGCTTCTCCTCGTGCGCCATCTCCACGACCGTGCGGGCGAACGCGAGGGTCTGCTCCGTCATGAAACTGTCGGTGCCCGGCGTCTTGACGGCGTACCCGACGGCATCCAGGCGCACGGTCGTGACCCCGCCGCCGGCCAGCGTCTTCAGCACCCGGGCCAGGTAGGCGAGGGCCGCGGGGTGGTGCACGTCCAGGTCGACCTGGGTGGGCATGAAGGTCGTCCAGACCAGGTGGCGACTGCCGTCGGCGCCCTGGTAGGCCGAGAAAGGGAGGCCGGGCCGCGGCCGGTAGAACGCGGTGATGTCCTTCTCGGTGCCCCCGTGCGGGAAGACGGTGTCGAAGGTGAGGAACATGCCCTCGTAGGCGGAGGCGGTGCCGCGGGCGAGCCAATCGACGAATTCGACCGAGGAGGAGGAGACGTGGTTGACGATCAGGTCCGCTGTCAGACCGCGCGTGCCGGCCAGGCTGCGCATGTCGTCCCAGGTGCCCAGGCGCGGGTCCACCGCGGCATGGTCGATCGGGTCGAAGCCGGCATCCGCTCCGTCGAAGGGAACATAGAACGGCAGCACGTGCACGCTCCCGAAGGCCCGCAGCGGCCCGTCGAGCAGTGCCCGCAGATCGTGGATGGTGCCACCCAGACGGTCGGCGTAGACGAGCAACTCGACATTGGTCATGGTGCACTCCCTGTTCGTTCCGGCACCGCACGAGCAGTGACGATTCAGAAGTTACGACACCCGCTCGGCCAGTGCAATTCCGGCGCGACCGCGGGGGAGCAGAGCCAGCGTGAGGGCTCCGGCCAGGGCGGCGAGGCCGGCCACCATGCCCGCGGTGCCCAGCCAGCCGAAGCTGACGAAGAAAACCCCGCCCAGCCAGCCGAACAGGCTCGAGCCGGCGTAGTACGAGAAGTTGTAGAGCGACGAGGCCTGCGCGCGCCCGGTGGTGGCATCGCTTCCGGTCCAGCCGGAGGCGATCGCGTGCGCGGCGAAGAACCCCGCGGTGGCCACGACCAGGCCGATCAGCACCGGCAGGACCGCGGTCGTCAGGGTCAGGAGCACCCCGGTGACCATGACCGCGATCGAGACGAGGAGAACGGCGCGGCGACCGAACCGGGATGCGAGGATGCCGGCCTGGGCCGAGGACCACGTGCCGGCGAGATAGGCGATGAAGACGAGGCTGATCAGGGTCTGCGGCAGGTTGAACGGCGGTGCTGCGAGCCGGAAGCCGAGGTAGTTGTAGAGGGCGACGAAGCCGCCCATCAGGAGGAACCCCTGGGCGTACAAGGCCAGCTGCCGCGGTGAGCGGAGGTTGACGGCGAGCAGGCGATGGAGGCTCTCCGCGGGGTTTCGCGCACGCGCCCGTCGCGGAACGAAGCCCCGCGGTTTCGGGGCGAGGGCCACGAACAGTGCAGCCGCGACCGCGCAGAGGACTGCCACGGAGAAGACCCCGATGCGCCAGTTCGACAGCTCGGCGACGGGTCCAGCCACGAGCCGGCCGAGCAGACCGCCGATGGTGGTGCCTGCGACATAGGTGCCGGCCGCGCGCGCGGCGTGGCCGGGCGTGATCTCTTCGCTGAGATAGGCGATGGCGATGGCGGGAACGCCCCCGATCATCAGGCCCTCCAGCAGTCGCCCGGTCAGGAGCAGCGGGAAGGTGGGCGCGAACGGCACCACGAGCCCGAACACGGTGGCCGCCGTGACGGCGACGGTCATCGCCCGCACGCGACCGATGTGGTCGGCGACCGCCGACCACGGGATGACGCCGATCGCCAGGCCCACCGTGGAGGCGGAGACCACGAGGGCGGCGGTCGCCGCGCCGACGTGCAGGTCCGCTGCGATCTGGGGCAGCGTCGCCTGGGGCGAATAGAGCTGGGCGAAGGTCGCGATGCCGGCGAAGAACAGGCCGGCCAGGAGCCGGCGGTAGTCGCGGCTGCCGCGGGAGTGCCCCGTCCAGGCGCGGGGCAGCCCGGATGCCGGGGGAGCGGAGCGGGGTGCGGTCATTGCTGCACCCACGCTACGCCAGAGCGCGCTCCACCCCCGCCGTGAGGCCGGCCGGCCCCTACTCGGGCACGACCAGTGCGGGAGTGTCCTGGCGCAGGGTCTCACCGCGGAAGAAGCTCGGCTGGCGCCAGTAGGTCAGGCCCATCACGGCGACGCCCAGGAGCAGCAGTCCGACGCCGATCACGAAGACCAGCCCGATCCCGAAGACCTCGGAACCGCTTCCGAAGTCGGGGCTCCAGCTGCTCACCGCGGTCTGAACGAAGACGATGCTGAGCATCAGGCCCCCGAGTCCCGGGACGAGCAGGCGCATGAAGAAATTTCGGATGCTGCTGAACAGGCTCTGCCGGAAGTACCAGACGCAGGCGAAGGAGGTGAGCGCGTAGTAGAAGCAGATCATCAGGCCCAGGGACATGATGGTGTCGTTGAGAACGTTGACGCTGATGATCGTCATGACCGCGTAGAACCCGCCCGCGATGGCGCCGGCGGCGATCGTGGCGTAGCCGGGGGAGCCGAACCGCTTGCTGATGCTGGCGAACTTCGGCGGGAGCGCGTTGTAGTGGGCCATCGCCAGCAGTGTCCGTGCCGGCGATGTCATCGTGGACTGCAGCGAGGAGGCGGAGCTGGCCAGCACGGCCAGGGACATCAGAACGGCGAGCGGCCCCATGATCGGCGACGCGATGGCCGCGAAGATGTTGCCCTGGTTGTCCGGGTTGCTGAGCCCGATGCCGTCGACACCGATGCCGGACACCATCATGGTCGCCACGATCAGAGCGAGGTAGAGCCCGAGCACGACGAGCGCGGTCAGGGTTCCCGCCTTGCCGGCCGTCTTCTGGCCGCCCTTGGTCTCCTCGTTCATGGTGAGGCAGACATCCCAGCCCCAGTAGACGAAGATCGCCAGCGAGATTCCGGCGGCGAACTGGCTGAAGCTCTGCACCTGGGTGGGATCGAACCACTCCCAGCTGAAGGGGATGGCCGTGGTCGAGGCGGCGGCGCCGGCGCCGATCAGGGCCGAGACGGTGAAGATGCCGAGCACGACCAGCTGGAACCCGACCAGGCCGTACTGCACGAGCTTCGTGGCGTGCAGGCCGCGGTAGCTGACCCAGACGGCGAGGGCGACGAAGGCCAGGCAGGTGATGATGTTCACCGCGGTGTTGTCGGCGAGGTCGGCGAGGGCGGGATTGCCGGAGACCTCGCCGAGGAAGACGTAGAAGAAGCTGACGGCGACGCCGGCCAGGCTGGAGAGCACGATGATGTTGGCGGCGAGCATGCCCCAACCGCCCATCCAGCCGACGAACGGTCCGAACGCCTTGGTGGTCCAGGTGAACGACGTTCCGCTGTCCGGGGAGTCGGCGTTGAGCTCACGGTAGGCCAGTGCCACCAGGATCATCGGGATGAAGGCGACGATGAAGATCGCCGGAACCTGGAATCCGACCTCGCTCACGGTCGCACCGAGCGAGCTGGTCAGGCTGTAGGCGGGGGCGACCGAGGAGACGCCCATCACGACGACGGCCAGCAGGCCCAGCTGCCCGCCCTTGAGTCCCTTGCCCGTGATGCCGTGGCGGGTGCCCGCCGCGTCGTGGATCTGAGCGCTGTGCGCGTGAGCGGGGGTGCCCGGAGCCGGTGCGGCCCTGGTGGAAACTTCGGTCATGATGACTCTTTCGGGAAGCAGGGCGCGCGCGTCAGCTCTGACGAGGCGTCGTGGGGAGGGGGTTTGTGACTCAAAATGAATTGAGTTCGTTTAGTTTGGGTGTGGACCTGCGAGATTGCAAGCGAATGAAGAAAACTGCCTGCAGATCGTTGCCGAGGCGGATCAGTCGGCCGAGGCCTTTTGCCGGGTCGAGTCCAGTTGGGCCAGGAGGGCGTCCAGGCCGAACCGGAACGCGACGTCGGCCGGCTCGCCGGTGTCCCGGTCCTGGGCGGCGACCGCGGCGGTGAAGGTCGGGCTGGTGCCGGACAGGTCCGCGGTGTCGAAGATGTCGGCGGGGGCCGTGGCGTCCAGGGCGGAGCCGAAGATGAACGACTCCAGGGCAACGATGCCCGGCACGATCAGGGCTGCCGGTACCCCGGCTGCGGCCAGGCCGACGGCGACTTTCTCGTACATCTTCAGGGTCTCGGGGGCGCCGGCGACGGGCAGCACGGCGACGATGGGAATCAGGGGAACGTGGCCGGCGAAGACGTCACGGTAGGACCAGGCCCAGCGGCGCACCGCGGCGTCCCACGGCTCCGCGGTGAACCCGCTGACGTCCACTTGGGTCATCACGTGGTCCTGTAACCATCGCAGTACCTCCTGCTTGGAGGTGACGTGGTTGTAGAGGGCCGACGGGGCTACGCTCAGGCGCCGGGCCAGGCTCGACATCGTGAAGGCGCCGTAACCCTCGACTCCGATCACGGTCAGCGCCGCCTCGGTGATGAGCTTCCGGGACAAAACGTTTTCGTGCGGTCGTCCGGCTCGGCGCTGACGGCCCGCGGACTCCTGCCCGGTGGCGGCCGATGGTGCGGCGGGCGATCCGTCTGCCATGGTGGGGGCTCATTTCCGGGTGGGGGAGACTGGCCTGAGATCGGCGGCCAGCAGCGGGATACACGCTACGCCACCGGGCTTCTTGCATACCCCCAGGGGTATGTGCGAGACTGGGGCGATCCACCGCATCCGTTGCGGTCGGCTGACTCCGGAGGATACCCATGATCGTGAAGCAGTACTACATCGGGTGTCTCTCGCGCGGCGGCCGACGCTCCAGCGTGGCCCCGAACGCCTGGGCCGCACTGCGCGTGCCGGCGCACGCCTGATCATGGGGGTACTTCTCCTCGCCCTGCCGCTCGGACTGCTGGTCGGCGGCCTGCTCGGGCTCGTCGGGGCCGGCGGCTCGATCATCGCCGTCCCCGCCCTCGTCTACGCGCTGGGGCTCAGCCCCGCCGAGGCCATCCCCTCCTCGCTGATCGTCGTGGGCCTGGCCGCGCTGGTCGGGGTGCTGCCGCGCATCCGTCAGGGCGTCGACTGGAGCACGGCGACGATCGTCGCGCTCGCCGGCATCCCGGCCGCCTGGCTGGGTGCGGCCGTCAACCGGATGCTCGACCCGAACCTGCTCATGCTCGTGTTCGCCGCCCTGATGGTGATCGCCGGCATCCGGATGATCCCGAAGCGGGGCCAGGCGGCCGTTGTGAGCCCCGAGCGCCGCAACCTGCGCACCCACGTGCCCCGGGCCCTGCTGGTGGGGGCGCTGGTGGGGTTCCTGACCGGCCTGCTCGGCATCGGCGGCGGTTTCATCATCGTGCCGGCGCTGACCCTCGTGCTCGGCCTGGGCATCGGAGTCGCCGTGGGCACGTCCCTCGTGATCATCGTGATCAACTCGGCCGCGGGACTGGCCGCGTACGCCAGCACGCTGGCGCTGGACTGGCCCCTCGTGCTGACCTTCGCGGGAGCCGCCATCGCGGGCTCGCTGGTCGCCGCCCGATTCGCCACCCGGCTCTCCGAACGCAAGGTCAAAGCCACCTTCGCCGGCGTCGTGCTGGTCGTCGCCGCCGGGGTGAGCGTGGCCAGCGTCTACGCCCTGGTCACCGGCTGAGCTCCGCACCTGCACCCGCACCCGTTTCTTCATCACCGAAAGGACCCGTTCCATGGGAATGCTCGACTCACTCAAGGCCATCTTCACCAAGCCCTACAAGACCATCGGGGTGGCAGAAGCCAAACAGCTGATGGCCTCGGGGGCGACCCTGGTCGATGTGCGCAGCCAGGACGAATGGCGCAGCGGACATTCGCCGCAGGCCAAGCACGTGCCGCTGGACCGACTGCAGACCAGCACGGCCGGCATCCCCAAACACCGCCCCGTCGTGGCGATCTGCCGGTCCGGCGCGCGCTCCGCCTCCGCCGCCCGGCTGCTGGCCGAGAAGGGGTATGTGTCGTATTCGGTGCGCGGCGGCATGGGCGCCTGGCGCCAGGCCGGCGAACAGGTGCGCTGACCGGCGCGACTGACCCGTTTCACCTCACGAGAAAGAAGGAAGCCGAATGGCCACACTCACTCTGACCGACGCCACGTTCAACCAGACCGTGGCCGACAACGACATCGTCCTGGTGGACTTCTGGGCGGCCTGGTGCGGACCGTGCCGGTCCTTCGCGCCGACCTTCGAGGCCGGCTCGGAGCAGCATCCGGATGTTGCCTTCGGCAAGGTCGACACCGAGGCCCAGCAGCAGCTCGCCCGCACATACTCGATCTCGTCGATCCCGACCCTGATGGCGTTCAAGGAGCAGATGCCGGTCTTCTCCCAGGCGGGAGCGCTGAACCCGACCCAGCTCGAGACGCTGGTGCAGGCGCTGAAGACCCTCGATATGGACGTCGTGCGTGCCCGGCTCGCCGCGCAGGCGGCCGCGCCACCCGCTTCGCAACCGACCGCCCCGTAGCCCCTAACCAATTCGACGGAGATTCTCGCTTAAAACCTGTGTTCCTGAGCGTTTGAGGCCGTTTCGGGCAAAATCTCCGTCGAATTCGTTCACGCCGGAGACGTGGTCGGGGACATGGTCGGTGCAGACGGGGCTGCGGGCTTCTAGCGGGCGTCGTGGGCGCCGAGGTTCGTGGAGTGCTTCTCGGTGCCGCATTCCTCGCACTGGAACCAGATTTCCTCATCCGCCAGCGTCTCGCCGGCTGGAGCGCGCGTGCGCATCCGCCCGTGGCATGCCTTCTTCACGCAGGGGGGACTGAACTCCATGCCGACCTTCTTCTTTTGGACTGCGTCACAGTGCTGGGGGGGAGCGCTCTCAGGCGAGAAGAAACGTGAGAGTCAGCGCACCGGATGTCCTGTCCAACCCCTCCGGGTCCGTGAATGGCGACGAGGGTGCATGACAGGCTGCCCGAAACGTTACCCCGGATTCGCGCCCGAGACCAGAGTGGGTTTCCGGGGAGTGCGCTCCAGCCGGCGGCTCACCTGCTGAACAGGAGGGGAAGTGTGTTCGTGAGAACGCCGAAGGCCAGCACCGTCGCCCCGATCACGGCCGGGATGAGGCCGGAGGACGCGCCCAGGCGCCGCGCCCGGAAGCCGAACCACATCGCCGGGACGGTCGGCGCGATCAGGACCAGCACGGCGGGAATACCGGCCAGCAGCAGGACTCCGATCGGGATCGGCGATTCCGTGCCGCTGTCGTAGCCCTGGAGGCTGAGCAGGGCGTCGCCGAGGATCATGGCCGCGACGAAGGAGACCGGCAGCACCGCCACGCAGATCCACGCGTAACGAACCATGCGACGGCCCTCGACCGGCGCGCGGTGGGCCGGAGGGTGGACGCCTCGATCAGATATGGACATGCTGCTCCCGTCGTCCGTCCCAGAATGCCCGGAAGGCGCCGCCCGGTCTAGGCTCCGCGGAACCCGGGAGTTCCGTGCTAATTTCGCCAGACTATGTCCGTACTTCCCGAGGGATCCTCCCCTCCTGCCGACGCGTCCCGGCAGCACCGACCGCTCTCCCGGGTGGCTGTCGCCGATATCGCCGTGCGCCTGTTCCTCGAGCAGGGCTATGAGGCGACGAGCACCGTGGACATCGCCGAGGCGGCGGGGGTCTCCCGCAGCACCTTCTTCCGGCAGTTCCGCTCGAAAGACGATGTGATCTTCGCCGACCACGATGAACTGATCGCGCTGATCGGCGCCTACTTCACGGCCCCGCACGACGATCCCTGGCGTGCCGTCACCGAGGCCGCCACCATGGTCTTCAAGCGGTTCCGCGAACGCCTGGAGATCGTGCGCATCCGGGACCAGGTGGTGCGGCAGACCCCCGTGCTGCGAGACCGGGAAACCATCATGGCGATCCGGTACGAACGCATTTTCGCCAGCTATCTCCGCGCCGCAGTCCCCGATGTTCCGGCCCTGACGACGATTCGATTCGCGGCCGCAGTGACGGCCACGCACAACTACGTTCTGCGCCGGCTGATCCGCGGCGCCGAGCAGGTCGGGACCGACGCGCTGGATGCCGAGCTGGCGGAAGTCAGTCGTCTGTTCCACCCGGATGGGGTCGCGAACGGCCGTGGCAAAACGCAGACGGATGCCGTGATCGTCGCCGTTTTCCCGGCGGCCACACCGCCGGGCGCGGTGGCCCGCGCCATCGAGGCGCAGCTCCGTTCCGCCTCCGTAGCGCCCTCGGCGTGAGACTGAGTATCACTTGACCTGAGACTGAGTCTCAGGTACAACTTGTACTTACGCATTTCATGACCGGCGCAAGGGGGCACCGTGCACAATGGGCTGAGCACACAAGTCGACGTCAGCAACCGAACCGTCGGTGGCCGCCGATTCGCCCTGGTGGCCTTCAGCCCTCCTCCCGGCGCACTCCTCTCCTGGACCTGGGACGCGCTCACGGCCCTGCGCGACGCGGTGGACTCGCTCGACGCCGGCCAGGTGGACGCCGTCGCCTTCACCGGCGAGGGGGCCATCTTCGGGGCCGGCGCCGATCTCGGCCCGTTCCGGTTCGCCACCTCCCGGTCAGACGGCGAACGCATCGCCCGCGAGGGCTACTCGGTGCTGGACCGGATCAGCCGGCTCGGCCTGCCGACCTTCGCCTTCATCAACGGCACGGCCCTGGGCGGCGCCCTCGAACTCGCACTCCGCGCCGACTACCGCACCGTGGCCCGCTCCGCCCGTAGCATCGGCCTGCCCGAGGTGCGGCTGGGGCTGGTGCCCGGCTGGGGCGGCCTCTCCTCGCTGAGCGAGCTGATCGGGGTCGCGGATGCCGCCGACATCGCGGTCACCCGGTCGCTGTCCGGGCGACACCTCGCCGCCGGAGAGGCCCTGCGGCGAGGCCTGGTCGATGTGGTCCTGGGCGACGAGGACTTCGTCACGGATTCCCTCGCCTGGGCGGCGGAGGTGCTGGCCGGAACGGAGACCCCCGCCCCGACGGCGGCCGCGACCGCCGCGGCATCCGTGGCACGGCCCGGATCGCGCCCCGCCTCGTGGGACCCGGCCGACGTGCGCGCCGCCGTGGCCAGGCGGATCCCCGGGGCCATCCCGGCCGTCGACGCCGCACTCACCCTTCTGACCACCTGGCAGGCCGGCACCCGAACGGCCGCCGAGACCCGCGGGTCCGCCGCCGGCACCGCCGGTACAGCCCACGCCGGACCCTCCACCCGCACGGAGCAGCGGCTCGCCGGCGGCGGCGACCCGGTCGCGGCCGAGACCATCGCCGCGTTCGGCACGCTGCTCTACAGCGACGAGTGCCGGGCCAGCATCTACGCCTTCTATGCCCTGCAGGCCGCCCGTAAGCGCAGCCGCCACGGCGGGTCCGGTGAGTCGGCCGCCGCGGTCGGCGTGGTCGGCGGCGGGCGCATGGCCACCCAGCTCGCGCTCGTCTTCGCCGAGCGCCTCGACGTCCCCGTGCTGATCACCGACCTCACGCCCGACCGGGTCAGCCAGGCCATCGACTGCATCGCCGACCAGCTCGAACGGGCCGTCGCCCGGGGCACGATGACGGATGCGCAGAGCGCCCGCGTCTCCGCCCTGATCAGCGGCACGACCGACGTGGCCGACCTGTCCGGCTGCGACATCGTGATCGAGGCGGTCTTCGAAGACCTGACCGTCAAACGGGACGTCTGGGCCTCGATCGAGGCGGTCGTGAAACCGGGCGCTTTACTGCTCACCAACACCTCCTCGCTCTCGATCGCCGACCAGGGCGCACACCTGCTCCACCCGGAACGCCTGGTCGGGTTCCACTTCTTCAACCCGGTCGCCGTGCTGCCCCTGGTGGAGATCGTGCGGGCGCCCGACACCAGCCAGGAGACCGTCGAGGCGGCCTTCACCCTCGCCGGCCGCTTGGGCAAGACGGCCGTGCTCGTGGCCGACTCGTCCGGGTTCGTCGTCAACCGCCTGATCACCCGCTGGTTCAGCGACGCGCTCGCCCTGATCGATGCCGGTGCGGACGCGCAACTCGTGGACACCGCCCTCGTCGGCGACGGCTTCCCGATGACGCCGCTCGCCCTCATCCGTCACATCGGCCCGGCCGTGCAGCTGCACATTCTCGACACCATGGAGCAGGGCTTCGCCGACCGGTTCACGGTCAGCCCGAGCCTGCGCCGGATCGTGCAGCTCTCGCTGCCCAGCTACGTCGGCCCCGACGGCGTGCTCACGCCGGCGGCCGCCGCGGCCGTCGCGGAGATCCTGCCGCCCGTCGACGCACGTCCGGTCGTGCCCGGCAGCCAGGCGGACGTGCGCCGGCACCTGCTGCACGGCCTCGCCGACGAAGCCGGGCGGATGCTCGCCGAGGGCACCGTGCAGACGGCCGCGGACATCGACGCCTGCATGATCCTCGGGGCCAACTACCCGCACCACACCGGCGGGCTGACCCCGCTGCTCGACCGGTCGGGGGCCTCGATGTCCGCGCACGGCGTCCTCTTCCACCCGGCCGGGGTGGCCACCGTGGCCACCCGCTGAACCCCTCGCCTGTCCTCCACGAAAGGGAAACCGTGCCCGACTACGACGTCTCCATGCCCCTCGACACCGACTACTACGGTGTGTTCGCCGACGTGCCCGCCGCCGACCGGGCCTTCTGGGACCGCGCCCGCACGTTCGCCACGGAGACGCTGGACGAACTGACCGAGGCCTGGGACAAGGCCGAATACCCGATCCACCTAGCCCGCCGGCTCGGCGAACTCGACCTGCTCACCGACGGGGTCGAGGGCCCGGGCCTGACCGAGATGTCGCCGCTCGCCGCCGGCCTCGTCAACATGGAGATCTCCCGCGGCGACGGCTCGATGGGCACGGTGGTCGCGGTCCAGGGCGGACTGGCCTTGCGCAGCATCGCCCTGTTCGGCAGCGATGCGCAGAAGGAACAGTGGCTGGTGCCGCTCGCCCGAGCCGAGAAACTCGGGGCCTTCGCCCTGACCGAGCCGGACCACGGCTCCGACTCGGTGGGCCTGGAGACCACGGCGCACCGCGACGGCGACGAGTGGGTCATCAACGGAGAGAAGAAGTGGATCGGCAACGGCTCGGTCGGCGACGTGACCGTCGTCTGGGCCAGGGACGACGACGGTAACGTGCGCGGTTTCCTGGTCGAGCAGGACACCCCCGGCTATCGCGCGGAGGCGATCACCGGAAAGGGATCGCTGCGCGCCATCCATCAGGCCCGGATCTGGTTCGACGACGTGCGGGTGCCGCTCGACGCCGTCCTGCCCGGTTCCCGCACGTTCAAGGATGCCTCCGCGGTGCTGTTCGCGACACGGCTGGGGGTGGCGTGGTCCGCTCTCGGCCACGCGACCGCCGTCTTCGAGGCGGCCCTGAACTACTCGACCCAGCGCATCCAGTTCGGCAAGCCGCTCGCCGGCTTCCAACTGGTGCAGGAGCGCCTGACCATCATGCTGTCCCAGCTCACGTCGATGCAGCTGCACTGCCTGCGCCTCGCCGAACTCGACGCCGCCGGCACGCTGCGGCCGATCCAGGCGTCGCTGGCGAAGTACCACAACACCCGCGCCGCGCGGGAGATCGCGGCCATCGCCCGCGACATGCTCGGCGGCAACGGCATCCTGCTGGAGAACCACGTCATCCGGCACCTGGCCGACATCGAGTCCATTCACACCTATGAGGGCACCGAAAGCGTGCAGTCCCTCCTGATCGGGCGCGACCTCACCGGGATCAGCGCCTTCCGCTGATTCACCGCGCTTCACCGCGCTTCACCGCACTTCGCTCGGCGATTTGCTCTGCCGATTTCGCTCTGCCGGCACGAATCTCTCGCACGACACGCGCACCAAACGACGGACAAGGGAGTCCCCATGTTTGAACAGATGACGACGCTCGAGCCCGCAGCCGGGCTGGCCAACGATTCCCCGCTCACCCCGCTGCGATTCCTGCAGCGGTCGGCGGAGGTCTACCCGAACAAGGACGCCATCCTCTACGGCAGCCGCCGCTACAGCTACACCGAGTTCAAGGCGGCGGCCGAACGGATGGCGCGGGGCATCCGTGCCCGCATCGCACCGGGTGACCGGGTCGTGTTCCTGGCCCCGAACGTGCCGGAGATGCTGATCGCGCACTTCGCCGTGCCCCTGGCCGGCGGAATCCTGGTGGCCCTCAACTCCCGGCTGGCCCGGCCCGAGATCGAGTACGTGCTCAAACACTCCGAGGCGTCACTCTTGTTCGTCGACGCCGAGCTGGCCGCCACGGTCGGCGACGCCCGGCCGTCCTCGAAGTTCCTTCGCGGCGTGATCGAGATGGCCGACGCCGAATTCGGCCTCGCCGCGAGCGGGCTGGACTTCGGCCAGCAGACCCTCGAGTCCTTCCTGGCCGACGGCGACGCCGCCGCCCTGACGGATGCCCGGCCGCTGCGCTGGGACGTCGACGACGAGCGGGCGCCGCTCACCATCAACTACACGTCCGGCACGACCGGCAAGCCCAAGGGGGTTGTGTACTCGCACCGCGGTGCCTACCTCAACTCGTTCGGCGAGGTCTTCCACAATTCGTTCACGAGCGCATCCGTGTACCTGTGGACCCTGCCGATGTTCCACTGCAACGGCTGGTGCACGCCCTGGGCGGTCACCGCGGCCGGGGCGACCCACGTGTGCCTGCGCGCCGTGCGCGCCGACAGCGTGTGGGGCGCCATCGACACGCTCGGCATCACCAATCTCTGCGGCGCCCCCACGGTGTGCAGCCTGATCGCGAACGCCCCCCCAGGCGCACGAGCTGGACCGGCCGCTCAGCATCACCACGGCCGGGGCGCCGCCCGCGCCCAGTGTGATCGAGCAGCTGGAGCGGCTGAGGGTGAATGTCGTGCACGTGTACGGGCTGACCGAGGTCTACGGGCCGTACACGATCTGCGAATACCAGCCGGAGTGGGACGACCTGCCCGCCGATGAGCGTGCCCGAAGGATCTCGCGCCAGGGCGTCGGGATGCTGCAGGCCGAGAGCGCCCGGGTGGTCGACGAGTTCATGGTCGACGTGCCGAAGGACGGGGTCACGATCGGGGAGATCGTGCTGCGCGGCAACAACGTCATGCTCGGCTACTACCGGGATCCGCAGGCGACCGCCGAGGCGTTCCGGGGCGGCTGGTTCCACACCGGTGACCTGGGCGTGATGCACCCCGACGGCTACCTCGAGCTGCGGGACCGGGCCAAGGACATCATCATCTCCGGCGGTGAGAACATCTCCTCGATCGAGGTGGAGAATGCGATGCTCTCGCACCCGACCGTGCTCGACGTGGCCGTGGTAGGCATCCCGCATGAGAAGTGGGGCGAGCGTCCCAAGGCCTACGTGGTGCTCCGGCCCGACCACGCCGCCACGGCCGTCGACCTGCTGACGCACACGCGCTACCTGATCGCGAGCTTCAAGGTTCCCGACGACGTGCAGTTCGTCGAGACGCTGCCCCGCACGGCCACGGGCAAGGTCATGAAGATGATGCTGCGCGACCTGCACCTCGAGCTGGAGCAGTAGAGCGCATCCGTCGCGACGGTCTGATCGGGCCGCCGCCACCAATTCGGTAACGGAAGTGACCAATGCTCGGGTTCGTGCTGGCAATCGCGACTCACCCCCGTACGCTGTCAAAAACCGAACCAGCCTCGCACGGCCCTGCACGGAGCAGGATCACCAGCGCGGAGTGACGACTGGCCCGCTGAAAACCGGGTGAACCACCAGAACCACCGAAGCGGAAACGCAGCGGCAGAACCAGGAAACACGCAGCCATGACCGACGACGAACTCCTTCTCGAAACCGATTACACCAGCTATGCGAACTCGTGCCGTGACCCGCACATCACCCCGGCGAACGACCTGGTCGAGTGCCGGCGCCAGAACGGCCACGACGACACCCACGCCACCCGGGCCGGCCGGAACGCCATTCGCTGGTCCGGATACACCGGCCAGGCTCCGCACGCCGCCTGACGCTTTCCCGGCTTCGGTTCCCGGCGAGACGGGAGCTTCGGTTCCCGGCGAACCGGGACCCGGCCGGGACCGGCGAGGCTCAGGCCAGCAGGCCGGAGGGTGCCGCGGCGGCGGGCCGGGCACTGGGGGACCACGAGTGCATCTCCTTGATGTCCCCGTGTCGAGCGAGCTGGCAGTCGGTTTCGTGCACGATCTCCGGCCAGACGAAATTGTGGTCATCGCGGATGGTGGCCGTGCCGTAGACCCCGCAGTCCCGGCAGTACGCGATCAAAACCCAGTCGGTGTCTTTCATCACTTAAGGGTGAGCCACGACCGGCGGTCCCGGCAAGAGTCCGGGGCACAAATCCTTGATTTCGTGATGCTTTCGTAGGATGCCAACCAGCTGGGAATCGTTTGTCGGGCTCGGGCCGCACCGCCGCCCGAACGAGGGGTAGCACGTCTTGCCCCGTTAGGCTGGGGGCGGCACGCTCGATGGATCTTCGACGTGCTCACGCTGATGAGCTGAGCTCGACGGAAATAAGGCCGAAATGAAGCAGAACGTATCCGAACTCCCGCGCATCCGCGCGATGATCCGCAGCGACGGCACGGGGGACCTCACCATCGATGGCGTGAGCCAGCACATCGTCGCCGCCGACGAGGCCGGCGTTCGCGAGGAGATCATCAACCGGGTCACGGATGCCGCCCTCAAGGTCGGCCGTCCGGTGCGCCTGACCGCCGAGGACGAGCAGGGCCAGTCGCCACTGATCGTGCACCCTGACGGGGACGTGGAATCCGACGGCGCCTTCATCCCGAAGCCCGCGGCCGCCGCCGCCCGCTCGTTCGAGGTCACCAACCCGCCTGCTCCCGCGGCCGATCCGGCCGATCCGGCCGAGCCGACCGGGACCATGGTGATCGACGTGGTTGCCTCGCCGGAACCGTACCGTGCCGACATGGCGAACGCCACGCCCCACGCCGACATCGAGGCCCTGTTCCTCGAGGCCGACACCCTCGGTGCGAGTGACGGGTTCCCGACGGATGCTGACGCGACGGATACTGACGCGACGGACGCTCACGAGACCGACGCCGACGCGCCCGACCGCGACCTGACCGGCTCCGAGCCGGCGCCCCTGGATGCTGTCGTGCTCGAGGCCTCCCAGGCGGACTTCGTGCCGGCCCGACCGGCCGACCCGTTCGAATCCGTCATGGTCCAGCCGTTCGAGAACCTCATGTTCGATCCGTCGACCGACCTGGATTCGGACCTCAAGGACTCGGACCTCGACTCAGACCTCGACTCAGACCTCGACCTCGGCTCCGAGGCCGACGCGCACAGCGTTCCCCGCTCTGCCTCGGCCTTCATCGGGCTGGTGCCGGCTGCCCCGGCTGCCCCGGCTTCCTCGAATGGCGTCTCCGGCGACGAGGCGGGCCCTAATCTCTCCGATTTCATGAACTCCCGTCCGGCGATGGTGGCCGGCCCGGCGATTCTGGGCTGGCAGGGAACGGTTCGCCGCCTGACCGGCGGCGTGGTGTCCCCGGCTCCGGGAGGCGCGGAGATGGCGCACCGCGCCGCCGTGGCCTCGGTGCAGCGCCGGCTGGTCGGTCCGCGCACCATCGTCGTGCTCAACCCCAAGGGCGGCGCGCACAAGACGACGGCCACTCTCCTGATCGCGGCGACCTTCGGCATCCATCGCGGTGGGTACACGCTCGCCTGGGACAACAACGAGACCATGGGCACACTCGGTGTGCGGGCACAGACCGCTTCGCACACCAACACCGCCGTCGACCTGCTGCGCGACCTGGACAACTTCGCCTATTCGAGCTCCGCCCGCGTCGGCGACCTCGACAACTACGTGCGCAACCAGGGCGATGCCCGGTTCGACGCCCTCGCCTCCGACCTCGATCCGGCCGGAGCGGCCAGCATCGACGACGTGGCCTTCGGCAAACTGCACGCTGCCCTGAGCCGGTTCTACCGCGTGCTCATCATCGACACCGGCAACAACATGCGGGCCTCCAACTGGGAAGCGGCCGTCGAAACGGCCGACCAGCTCGTCGTCGTCTCGACGATCCGCGAGGACACCGCCTACGGGGCGGCCGCCCTGCTGGACGGGCTGCGACAGAAGGGCCACGCCGACAAGGTCGCGCAGGCGGTCACCATCCTCGCGTCGCCGGCCAAGACGGCGGACCACCAGTTGTCCAAACGGCTGCACGACCACTTCAGCCAGCTGACCCGCGCGGTGGTCGACGTTCCCTATGACGCCGCCCTCGTCGCCGGCGGATCGCTCAACATCGACGCTCTCGACCCTCGCACCAGGGAGGCGTGGCTCCTCGCCACCGCGGCGATCGCCGAGGGCCTCTGACCCGGGGACTCAGCCGGTACAGATGTCGTTCCGGCATACTGGCGAAGGCCCGGCGTTGGGCGGCTGTTCCAACCCGCCTCAATCCAGCCACACCAGGCTTTGACGAATAGAAAGATCAGCGTGCGTAAACTTCCTGCCCTCATCTCCGTTGCCACCGTCGCCGTTCTCGCGCTCGCGGGCTGCAGCGCCTCTCCCTCGACCGACAAGGCGGCCGGCGCGTCGTCGATCTCCTGCACCGATTCCGGGAAGGTCTCGGATTCCGTCAAGGTCGCCGGAAAGGCCAACGCGGAACCCACGGTGAAATTCTCGAAGCCGTTGAGCACGAAGACCACCGAACGCAGCGTCATCACCGAGGGCAAGGGTGGCGCCGTGAAGACCGGCGACGTCGTCGAACTCGCTTTCGCGGTCTACAACGCGACCACGGGCGAGAAGATGAACGCCGGCGGCTACGGTGACGCCGCCGGCGCCTCCATCACCCTCGACGAGAAGTCGGGCGTCTTCCCGGCCATCATCAAGGGCGTGGCCTGCTCCAACTACGGAGCGCGTGTCGCCGTCGTTTCGCCGCCGGCTGACGCCTTCGGCGGTGCCGGAAACGCGGACCTCAAGGTCGGCGCCAAGGACAACATCATCTTCGTCATCGACGTCAAGGGCCAGATCCCGACCCGCGCCAGCGGCAAGGACCAGAAGCCCCAGGACGGCTTCCCGACCGTGGCGCTGGCCAAGGACGGCGCCCCGACCGTGACCATCCCCAAGGCCGACGCCCCAGCCGACCTGAAGACCGAGGTGCTGAAGAAGGGCGACGGCCGCAAGGTCGCGGAGGGGGCGACCGTGACCGTGCAGTACTCGGGCGTCGTCTGGTCCAGCGGCAAGGTGTTCGACCAGTCCTGGGGCAAGGGCGGACCGACCCCGATGTCACTGAGCAGCGTCGTTCCCGGGTTCGCCCAGGGCCTCGTCGGCCAGACGGTCGGTTCCCAGGTCGTCATCATCATCCCGCCGGCGCTCGGCTACGGTGATGCGGGACAGACCCAGGCCGGGATCACGGGCACCGACACGCTCGTGTTCGTCGTCGATATCCTCGCCGCGGGCAAGGCGTAGGCCCCGCGGGTTTCTCCGACTCGGGCCTTCTCGAACTCAGGCCTTCTCGAACCGGCCGGTCTTCTCGGTCAGCCGGATCCGGTAGATCACGGCGTGCGGGGATGACCCCGCGGCGGCGTGGTCCGGGGGCAGCACGGATGTCCCGGGACCCGGCTTCGGCCGGGGCCCGGGCCCCGGTTTGGGCACCGATTTCGGCTCCGGTGCCGGGCCCGGCAGAACGGTGCCGTCCGGGCCCAGGTGCGGCTCGGCGGTGACGCTCGTGACCAGCGGCGCGAACCGGGTCAGCAGCACCCGCATCCCGGCCGCGGCATCCTCACCGGTCAATTCCTCATAGCTGCCCCAGCCGATCACGCTGCGCCAGTTCGCGAGATCGTCGACCTCCTCGACCTCGAAGCAGACCGACGGGTTCGCCCGCATCATCTGCACCTTGCTTCCGGATGCGCTGTGGCCGTACACGGCGTCACCGTCGTAGGCGTAGGAGATCGGCACGATATAGGTGCAGCCCTCGGCGTGGCAGCCGATTCGGCCGACCACGGCCTGGCGCAGCACAGCGTCGATCTCAGGCTCGTTCAGTTCACCCAGCATGCGGCCAGTGTGGCCCCGCGCCGGGCACCTCGCCAGTGGCTGCGGCCGCGGAGTGGCCGTCACGCACGGCGCCGTGTCAGGATCGAGGCATGAAACGCACCGTGGCCGCGCACCTCTCGCTCGAGGCCCTGGCGCCCGCACGCCTCGTGTTGTCCATCGCCGTGGCGGGCGGCCCGACCGCATCGCGGGAATCAGTCGGCGCGGCCGGTGCGGCCGGTGCGGCCGACGCTGCCGGTGCCGCTGCCGACCGGGTCGAGCTCCTCAGTGTCATGCAGGGTGGCGCCGAGGTGCCGGTTCGGGAGGTCACCGACGAGCACGGCACCCGCCTGCATCTGGCCGAGGTGGCAGCGGGCCCCGTCGAGGTGGATTACCACGCTGACCTGGCCGGCCCGGCGCATCCGTCGCCAGGGGCCGACATCGACCTGGTGCGGTACCTGCGGCCGAGCCGCTACTGCGAGTCCGACAGCCTCGGTCCCACCGCCCACGCCGAATTCGCCGGGCTCGAGGGGGCCGACCTGCTGCACGGGGTGACGTCGTGGGTCGGGCAGAAGCTCAGCTACGTGCCCGGGGCCAGACTGCCGACCGATGGCGCCGTGCGCACCCTGCTGGCCCGCCGGGGCGTCTGCCGGGACTACGCCCACCTGGTCGTGGCGCTGCTGCGGGCGCGCGACGTGCCCGCTCGGCTGGTCTCCGTCTACGCGCCCGGGTTGGCGCCAATGGACTTCCACGCCGTGGCCGAGGCCTTCGTCGACGACGCCTGGCAGGTGGTCGACGCGACCCTGCTGGCGCCCCGGCAGTCGCTGGTGCGGATCGCGACGGGCCGCGACGCCGCAGACACGGCGTTTCTCACCACCATCGGCGGCGGGGTGCTCCTGCACTCGATGGCGGTGTCGGCCGTGGTCGACGAGCTGCCGAGGGACGACCTGACGGAACTCGTGCGGCTGCGCTAGTCGTACCCGCCTTCGGGCCGCTGCCGCTGCCGCCAGACCATCGTCGCGGAACGAATTCGACGGAGATTTTGCCGGAATCGGGCCCAAACCGGCCGGAAACGTGGTTTTAACTCAAAATCTCCGTCGAATTGGTTAGTGCTTGCCCGCTCGGGACCGCTGGTCCTGGCCGACGGCGGCGATGCGGTCGATGATCCAGGAGGCCAGGGTCGCCGTGATCACACCGACCAGCGTGACGCCGCCGAGCATCAGCCCCACCGTGATGAGCCTTCCGACACCGGTGACGGGAAAGTAGTCTCCTTAGCCCATCGTCGACACGGTGACGAACGCCCACCAGACGGAATCGCCGATGGTGGTGATGTTCGCGCGGGGCGAGGCCCGCACCGCGTCGAGCACCGCCAGCGCGCCCATGCAGATCAGCAGGCTGGACGTCCCGACCAGGTAGAGGCCGACCCGGGACCGAACGGCCGAGCCCGGGGTTTTCTGGAACACCGGCAGCATCGTGACCAGTCTGAGCAGGCGAAGCGGCCGGAGGACCGGCAGGAAGACCACCAGCAGGTCGAACAGATGGGTGATGAACCAGCGTCCGCGCTGCGGCGCCAGATAGAGGTTGACCAGGTAGTCGGCCAGGAACACCAGCCAGGCGAGCACCAGAATGGCGAACGTGAGCGTGTACCGGGGGCCGTCGAGGTCGGCCAGCACGCGCCAACTGTAGCTGAGCAGGAAGAGCACGGATGCGGCGAGCAGCGGCCACTGCACGAGCCTGTCCCAGCGCGCCTGATCCATGAGCACACCATAGTCACGGGGGTGCCGGTGCGCGCGGGCGGCGACCGCCGTCGCATCCGTTTATTGCCCGGATCGGTCATTGTCGAAGCCGGTGCGGGTGGTTAAAATGTTGAGTCTGTGGTTCACCGCGTTTCCACCTCGTGTGTCGCCCCCGACCAGGCAGGGATCAACCGAATGACCATCATCGAGGCCACTGGCCTGACCAAGACCTACCGTTCCAAGTCCGGGCCCGTGCGGGCGCTCGCCGGACTGGACCTGTCCGTGCCCCGCGGCAGCGTGAAGGCGCTGCTGGGGCCCAACGGCGCCGGCAAGACCACGGTCGTGAAGATGCTGACCACCCTGATTCGACCGGATGCCGGCACCGCCTTTGTCGACGGCATCGACGTGGCCGCCGACCCGAAGTCCGTGCGGCGCATCATCGGCGTCTCGGGCCAGTACGCGGCCGTCGACGAGAACCTGACTGGTTTCGAGAACCTCGAAATGGTCGGCCGGCTCTATCACCTCGGCGGTACCGCGTCCCGGCGTCGCGCCCAGGAACTGATCGACCTGTTCGAACTCACCGCGGCCGGGAACCGCCCGGTCAAGGGGTTCTCCGGCGGCATGCGCCGGCGGATCGACCTGGCCGGCGCGCTGGTGATCAACCCGAAGGTGCTGTTCCTCGACGAGCCGACCACCGGGCTCGACCCGCGCAGCCGGATCGCGCTCTGGGCTGTGATCAAGCGTCTGGTCGCCGACGGCACCACGGTTCTGCTGACCACCCAGTACCTCGAAGAGGCCGATCAGCTCGCCGACGACATCGTCGTGATCGATGACGGCCGGGTGATCGCCGAAGGGACCTCGGACCAGCTCAAGGCCCAGATCGGCGGGCACCGGCTCGAGCTGGCCCTGGTCGAGGGTGACGATGGCCCCGCGGCCCGGGAGATCCTGGCCCGGTACGGCGCGGGTGTGCCGACGTCGACCAGCGACGGCCGCGGACTCGAGGTCGCGGTGATCGACGGGCCCCACGCGCTGAAGCATGTCCTGTCCGAACTGGGCGCCGCCAACATCCGTCTGCACGACGCCGGGATGCGCCGGCCCACCCTCGACGACGTGTTCCTGAAGCTCACCGGGCACAAGGCCGACCGGGCCGCCGACGCGGCGGAGGACGGCGAATTGGAGAAGTCGAAATGAGCGCCGCCGGCAGCCTGGCGGCCTGGAACCCGCTCGCCCTCTGGTACTCCGACGGCTGGACGGTGACCAAGCGCAACCTGATCAAGATCAAGCGGTCCCCGGACGTGCTCGTCTTCGCGGTGATCCAGCCGATCATGTTCGTGCTGCTGTTCAGCCAGGTCTACGGCGGCGCGATCTCCGTGCAGGGCACCGACTACGTGCAGTTCCTGATGGCCGGCATCTTCGCGCAGACCGTCGTGTTCGGGTCGACCTTCTCCGGCTCCGCGATGGCGCAGGACCTCAAGGAGGGAATCATCGACAGGTTCCGCAGCCTGCCGATGAGCTCGTCCGCCGTGCTGATCGGACGCACCAACGGCGACCTGCTGCTGAACACGATCTCGATGGTGATCATGATGGCCACCGGGCTCTTCGTCGGTTGGCGGGTGAATTCGTCCCCGGCGGAGTTCTTCGCCGGGGTCGGGCTGCTGCTGCTGTTCAGCTACTCCTTCAGCTGGGTGATGGCGCTGCTCGGCATGAGCGTGAAGTCACCGGAGGTGATCAACAACGCGTCCTTCCTGATCCTGTTCCCCCTGACCTTCGTCTCGGTCGCCTTCGTCCCCAGCGATACCCTGCCCGACCCGCTGCGCATCTTCGCCGAGTGGAACCCGGTGTCCGCGCTCGTGCAGGCGGCCCGGGAGCTGTTCGGCAACGAGGGCACCGCCCCGGTTCCCGACATCTGGACCCTGCAGAACCCGATCACCACGGTCCTGATCGGGGTCACGGTCATGCTGGTCGTTTTCGTGCCGCTGTGCATCCGCAAGTTCGCCTCGATCAGCTCCCGCTGATGCCGCATCCGGCCGACATCCGGCCGCCCTCGATGACTGGAGTCCTGACATGAGTATTGGAATCGTGCACGCGTTCGGCGGATTCGCCGTTCCCGAGCTGGCGGCCGCACGCCGCTTCTACGGTGAGACGCTCGGGCTCGAGGTGACGGATGACGCCATGGGCCCGCTGCGCCTGCGCCTGCCCGGCGGGGCCGAGGTGATCGTCTACCCGAAGCCGGACCACGTGCCGGCCGTCTTCACCATCCTCAACTTCGTGGTGGAGGACATCGACGCCGCGGTGGCCGAGCTCACGGCCCGGGGAGTCGCATTCGAACGCTACGAGGGGATGGACCAGGACGCGGCGGGCGTCTCCCGGAACGGGGACCCGAAGGTCGCCTGGTTCACCGACCCGGCCGGCAACATCCTCTCGGTGTTGCAGAACGCGGCGCCGCAGAACGCGGCGCCGCAGGATGCCGCAGCGTCGGGTGGGACCGCAGAATGAGCGGCGAAGTGCCGTTTCGCACCGACCGCCGCACCGGACAGCTGCGCTCGCCCCGCAACACCGCGCCGGCCGGGGCGGGCCCGTGGGACGTGAAGCGCGTGCTGAAGCCGTTCTACGCCCCCGCGAATCGCGACTGGGAGCTGATCGAGGTGCCCGCGCAGCGCTTCATCGCGGCCGACGGCAGCGGCGACCCGGCCACCGCGCCCGCCTATGCCGAGGCCGTCGAGGCGCTCTACGCGGTCGCCTACGCGATCAAGTTCGCCGGCCGTCGCACCCTCGGCCAGGACCTGGTCGTGGCACCGCTCGAGGGCCTCTGGTACGCCGACGACGCATCCGTCTTCACGGCCGGCGAGAAGGCGAGATGGCAGTGGACCATGCTGATCAGCCAGCCGGACTGGGTGACGGATGCCTTCATCGCCGACGCCATCGCGGTGGTCCGGGCGAAGAAGAAGCTGCCCGCCCTTGCGAGCGTGCGGGTGGAGGCCCTCGACGAAGGCCTGTGCGCGCAGCTGCTGCATCTCGGGTCCTACGCCGATGAGGCGCCCACGCTCGCCGGCCTGCACGGGGAGTTCCTGGCCGAGCACGGGCTGCGGATGAACGGCCGGCACCACGAGCTCTACCTCGGCGACCCGCGCCGAACCGAGCCCGCCAAGCTCCGGACCGTACTCAGGCAGCCGGTCGCCCCGGTGTGACACGGCTAGTCCGGCAGGCGCCCCAGCTCCGCCTGGATCAGGAGGGCGAGTTCGCGCAGCAGGACGATGTCGATGTCGGCGGCGGGCCGGGGCTCCGGGTCGAACACGCTGAGCACGCCGATCCGCTCGCCGGTGTCTGCCTCGATCGGGAACCCGGCGTAGAAGCGGGTGTGCGGGGCGCCCGTCACGAGGGGATGGTCGCGAAACCTCTCCTCCGCCTGAGCGTCGGGCACGACCGTCGCTCCGGGCTCGCTCACCGCGATGGCCGTGATCGACCCTGCCAGCGGAAAGACCCGCGGGGCCCGGCCGATGTTCGTCTTGTCCCAGAGCCGGTCGCCGTCGATGAAGGTGAGCGCGGCCGATGCGGTGCCGTACGATCTCTTCGCGATGGCCACGATCCGGTCGAGCCTGGCGTCCGGGTCTCCTTCCAGAATGCCGAGCCGGTCGATCGCGCGACCCGGATCGGGTGAGCGCTGCTCGGCGTCACGGGCCTTCGAACGGCCGTTGCCGGACGTGTCGACCTCGAGGTGTTCGGCGTCGAGGGATGGCCCCATCCGTGCGGCGAGGAGTTCGGCCCACCGGCTGTAATGCGCCGCAGTACGCACCCGCCCGGGCGTCACGGCCAGGTTGGCCGTCATCGGCACGAAGTGGGCCTGGGGGCGTTGGGAGCAGACCCAGGCACTGATGTCGTTCTGGGACCGGGCATTCTTCTCAGCCACGGCGCCGAGGGGGGAATCGAAGGCGGCTATCGACCGGATCGGCTGCACGCCGAGCACGAAGATCCTCGTCGTGAGCGAGGATTCCAGTTCGATCCGGTCCAGCAGCGCCGTCAATTCCCGCTGCCACACCCGCGCGGGAATCAGGCTGACGGCGTCGCTCGTGCCCAGGCTCACGACGATGGCGTCGTACCGCCAGAGCCCCAGCCCGTCGAGTTCGGCCCGGGCCGTTCGGATGGTGACGTGCGGGTTCGGGACCACATCGACATCCGTACCCCGGCCGGTGCGGGCGGACAGGGCTCGCGCGAGCGACCCGGGCAGGGCGACGTCGTGACTGAGCACCCCCCAGCCGACTGCGGGGCCGCTGCCGAAGATCAGGATGCGATCGCTGTTGATTCCGGGGGAGTGGGCGCGCTGGCCATCCGTCGGACGCGGGATGCCCGCGTAGTCGCGAGTCGTGGCCGCGGACCACGCACGCATGAGCGGGACCAACACCCACCGGATGAGTTCGGGCACTCGTGCTCCTTGGCCTGAAATGGGTCTTCAGCCTGCACTGAGGGCAGATGGCTGAGCCTATCTCAGGTGTGTGGTTTGCGGTGACCTGGTTTGGCCGCGGTCGGCGGTTCCGTGCTTGGGGTCGTGCGGGTCAGCGGCCGCCGCGGCGCTTGCCGGCCCGGGGGCTCGGCGTGTTGCGGGTGCGCCCGGTCACGCTGGTGGCCTTCTTGGTGACGGGCTTGGCCTTCGCGGCGGCCACCCGCACGGCCTTCGCGGCCGCCTTGGCCTTGTCGGTCTTCTTTTCCTTCCGCACCTTTTCGGCGCCGGCCGGCACGGTGTCGACCCTCGAGCTGTCCCGGGTGCGGCCGCGCACGATGCCGATGAACTCCTCAACGTCTTCGGTGGTCTCCCGGGTCAGCCAGGCCAGGGACACCTGGCTCTCCGAGACGTCCTCGACCGGGCGGGACACGACATCCTTGCGGCTGTGCAGTCGCGCCAGCGAATGGGGCAGGATGACGATGCCGACGCCCGCAGCGACCTGCTCCATGGTGTCGTCCAGGTCGCGCATCTTCGGCAGGGGGCGGCGGGTGCCGTCGCGCACCTCGGTGGCGACATCGCGCCATTCGGGCACGGCGTCCGGGTCCTGGAGCAGGTGATCGTCGGCGAGGTCGGCCACGACGACGCTGTCGGCGTCGGCGATGAAATGGTCTTTCGCCGCGACGACCACGGGGATCTCACGGTAGAGGGCGATCAGGCTCAGGTCGGTTTCGTCGACGGGCAGGCGCACCAGGCTCACCTGGGCCCGGCCGTCGCGCAGCACCGCATCCTGTTCGGACGGGTCGGTGCGGAAGACCTCAAGGGGCTGGTCGGGCCTGCGATCGGCCCAGATCCGGGTCCATTTGGTGGGGGTCACACCGGCGGTGAAGGCAATGGAAAAGGTCACCGGCATCCTCATACTTTCTGGCTCTCGTATCGTGTCTTCCGCCGGAACGACAGGCTCTTACGGCTATACGGGTCTTCTCAGGCTATACGCTTGACTGATGACCGAGAAGAAGACCCAGACCATGAAGCCCTCCACGGCGGCCCAGAAGCTCGGGATTCTGCTCGAAGCAGCACCCGAGGATTTCCAGGCCGCACCCATCTCGCGCACCGAGCTGGCCGCGCTGGAGGCGAACCCGCCCGCCTGGTTGCTGGACCTGCGCGCCAACGGCCCGCACCCCAAGCAGGTCGTCGCCGCCAAGCTGGGCGTGTCGATCTCCGGCCTCGTCCGCGGCGACGTGACCGAGCCGCTCACGAGCGCCGAGATCCTGGCCCTGCTGCAGCAGCCGCCGACCTGGCTGGTCACCGAGCGGGCCACCCAGTTCGAGGTGCGCGAAGAACAGATCCGCGTCAAGGACCGCGACGCCGAGCGCGCACGCAAGATCGCGCACGTCGCCCGCCAGGCGGCCCAGAACGAGAAGGCCGGCCGCGGCCGCTAGCCCGCTCGGCCCGGCCCCTGTCGGCCCGGCCTGTTCTGATCGGCGCGCCGTCTAACCAATTCGACGGAGATTTTCGCGCTGCGAACCGTTTTTCGCCCGTTTGAGCCCTTTTTGGCCAAAATCTCCGTCGAATTCGTTCGGGCGAACGGATGCCGCGGTCCCGGCGCGTCTAGGCGGCCGGCGCGGCGTACTGTGCGCGCAGGAACGTGACGATCTCGCCGAGCTCGGCCTCGGAGATGGAGTGTTCGAGGCCCTCATAGATGCGCTCGGTGAGCGTCGAGTGGCCGGGCAGCCAGGCCTGCGTGCGGTCGATCGCATCCTGAGGGATGACCGGGTCCGCCGTGCCGCGACCCCAGAACACCGGCAGGCGGCGTTCGGCGAGGCGTTCGTCGCCCGTATGCGTGCTGCGCCCCACGAAGCCGCTCAATTGCACCGCGAAGTCGAACCGGTCGGGGGCCTGGCGCAGCAGCTGAAGCGCCATCGCGCCGCCCTGCGAGAAACCGAGCAGGCCCACGGATGACGGCTGCTCCGGCAGGGTGTCCAGCCATTCGAGCACTCCGGCGGCCGCCGCCTCCAGGGCGTCGGCGCTCGGCGAGCCGGGGTTGACCTTGGCCCCCGCCGCTCCGATCGGGAACCAGGCCCAGCCCGGTCCGGCCGCCAGCGGGGCGCGCAAAGCGGCGATGACCGGATGCAGCGGCAGGTGCGGGGCGAGGGAGAAGAGGTCTCCCTCATGCGAGCCGTAACCGTGCAGGATGAGCAGCAGCGGTCGCCCGGCCCGGTCGGCAGCTGACGCGGACCACAGCACGGCGTCCGGGTTGATCGGTTCGGCGCGGACCGTGCGGGCATCCCCGGTGGCGCCGGGGCTCTCGGCGTTGGCGGTGTCGTCGTTGCCGGCGCCGGTGCTGTCGCTGCTCTGATCGTACTGGTCCATGGCGGTCCTCCTGCTCGAGGTCGACATCGTGACCGTCGACCAGTCAATCCTTCCATTGCGGTGCGGTTTTCGGCACCGCGATCAGGGCCGCCCGGCGGCATCCGTCGCCCGCGAAGGTCGCTGACGTGTCGGTGTCACGACCCCGGGCGGCCGCAAATCGGCATCCGGTCGCGGCGTAGTACAGAATGGCTTCATGAGCGTGCGCACCCCTGACCCTGATCCGGACTGGACGCCTGGCCCCGAGGACGCTCCGCCGCCGAGCACCAACCAGGGCTGGCTGAGCGACGTCGAGCTGGCCGAGGTGCGTCGTCGGCTGCCGATCCTCTACATCGAGGCCGTGCCCGTGCGGGTCGACGGTCTCGGCCAGGTCGTCGAGGTCGGCGTGCTCCTCCGCGCGCGGTCGACCGGCGAGATGACCCGGATGCTGGTGTCCGGCCGGGTCCTCTACGGCGAGACCCTGCGTGACGCGCTCTTCCGTCACCTCGAGAAGGACCTCGGGCCGATGGCCTTCCCCCAGCTGCCGGTGAGCCCGGTGCCGTTCACGGTCGCCGAATACTTTCCGATGCCGGGCATCACCGCGTTCACGGATGACCGCCAGCACGCGGTCTCGATGGCCTACGTCGTTCCCGTCACCGGCACCTGCGACCCGCGCCAGGACGCCCTCGAACTGACCTGGATGACGCCCCGGGAGGCAGCCTCGGACGCCGTGGCAGCGGAGATGGAGGGCGGTCGCGGCGCCCTGCTGCGGATGGCGCTGGCCTCGGTCGGACAGCTCCGCTAGATCGGGCTGCCGCACCAGCTCGGGCCGGTGTGCCAGCTCGGGCCGGTGTGCCAGAACGGGACGCAGCGCGGGCTTCGGGCTCCCTCAGCGGGAGCCCGAAACCGGGCTACTCGTCTGCGGGACTACTCGGACGTGACGAGCGAGAGCCGGCGAGCGAGCGACCGGGGACGCACCAGACGCACCTCGTGCAATTCTTCGCCGAGGACTTCCTGGTCCTGGTCGTGGCCGTCGGCGGCGTAGCCGTTGCGCTTGTAGAACGAGTGCGCGCGGGGGTTCACTTCGGCGACCCATAGGTAGGACGGGCCCTCGTCGACGACGGCGTCGAAGAGCTGCTGGCCGATGCCGGTGCCGTGATACGCATCGAGCAGGTAGATGAAGTAGAGCTCCTGCGGCGCCGGCTTGTCGGTGTCGCGGGCCGGGCCGCTGCCCGCGAATCCCACGATCTCGCCGTCGACGAGGGCGGCGACCTGCCGGTACTGCGGCCCCTGGGAGCTGAACCTGCGCCACATCGCGGCGAGACGGGCCGGCTGCAGCTGCTCGAGGGCGGCCGTGCTGAGCAGCTGGTCGTAGGTTTCGTGCCAGCAGGTGGCGTGCACGCGGCCGAGGCTTTCGGCGTCCGCTTCTTCGACAGGACGGATGACTGCAGTGGTGACCATGACCCGAGACTAACCCAGCGACGCGGTGCTGAATTACACCCCGGGGTCACGGCCTGATCACGCCGCAGAACGCGCGCCGGCTCCCGTCGCGGTCGCCTGCTGCCGTGGCCAACTCAGGAGATCCGCGGCGGGCAGGTGCGCAACCGGCGGATGGCCGCGTGATTCCGGGCCGAGCATCCGGCGCCGTCACGTTTCTCCTGAGTTAGCCACGAGGGGGAGGGGCGACCCTGTCGCTGAAGTGTGGCAGCACTGCTGCGGCGGGGTGCACAATCGTCTCAACTGCCACTCCGGCAACGCAAAACGGGCCGGCCTCGTGAGAGACCGGCCCGTTCAGACGGCAAGACGTGGTGCTGAGGGGTTAGCCCTGCGCGCGGCGCGGAGCCGAGCGGCGTGCGCCTCCGGTGGAACCGGCACCGCGGACGAGGCCGCCGACCTGCAGGCCGCCGGAGCGACCGGAGCCCTGAGCCGAACGACCCTGGCCGCCGCCGTTGCCCGCGGGGGCGTGGCTGTGACCGGATGCCGCGGGGCGGCCCGAACGCTCCTGGCGCGCTCCGCCGGCCGGCGCGG
>NZ_SOGU01000038.1:0-45937 GCF_004403275.1 Cryobacterium sp. TMT4-10 | reverse complement strand
GCCACGCCGCCGGCCGCCACGCAGCCCGCCACGCCGCCGGCCGCCACGCCGCGCGCCGCCGACCGTGCCGCACGCTGAGGGTCCCGACATGCGCAGAACAATCCCGGACGCCGACAGCATGCACGATTTCGGTGCCGAGGTCGCCGCGCTGCTCCGCGCCGGCGACCTGGTCGTGCTGACCGGGCCGCTCGGGGCAGGCAAGACCACGTTCACCCGCGGCCTCGGCGAGGGACTGCACGTGCGCGGCTCGGTCACCAGCCCCACCTTCGTGCTGGCCCGCACCCATCCGAGCACGGTCGGCGGGCCGCCGTTGGTGCACGTCGACGCCTACCGGCTGTCCAGCGCCGTCGAACTCGACGACCTCGACATCGACTTCGCGCATTCCATCGTGGTGGTCGAGTGGGGCCGCGGCATGCTCGACGGCATCACCGAGTCCTGGCTGGACATCGAGATCGAACGGCCGGTCGGCGCCTCGCAGGCCCCGGCATCCGTCACCGGCGACCCCGCCGAGGTGCTCGACCTCGACGAGCCCCGCACGGTCACCCTCACGCCCCACGGCCCCCGCTGGGCTCCCAACGAATTCGACGGAGATTCTGCTCTAAAAAGCCTCTAAGCGGCACAACTCGGCCCAAAACCCCAAAATCTCCGTCGAATTCGCTCGGGCGGGCGTGAGCAGGCAGGGCAGGCAGAGCAGGGCAGGGCGGGCGCGGGGGCGGGCGGTGAGATGGCGGGGAGGCGCAGCGAATAGGCTGGGGAGGTGCTTCTCGCCATCGATACCTCCGCCGGCACGAGCGTCGCCCTCGTCGACCTCGACCGCGGCGTCATCGCCCACCACGAAACCGGCGACACCATGCGCCACGCCGAGGTGATCGGCCGGCTCATCGCCGCCTGCCTGTCCGAGGCCGATCTGCCGGTCGCCGCCCTCTCCGGAGTGGTCGGCGGAATGGGCCCGGGCCCGTTTACCGGGCTGCGCGTCGGCATCGCCGCCGCCCGCGTATTCGCCCTGGGGGCGGGGGTGCCGTTCGTACCCGTCGTCAGCCACGACGCCGTCGCCTTCGGTCGGTACCGCGACGGCCATATCGGCGGGCTCGTCGTCGTCACGGATGCGCGCCGCCGCGAGGTCAACTGGTCGGTGTACAGCGGGGCGGATGCCGCGGGCCTGCCGATCCGCGTCGCCGGGCCGGGTGTGGCCAAACCCGCCGTGCTGCTGGAGGACGACTGGGACCACGCCGGGGTGCCCCGCCACGACGCGGCCACCGTCTCCGCGGCGGACCTGGGCCTGGTGGCCGAACTGATGTGGGCGCACGGGCATCCGTTCGCCGGTGACGAAGCGATCTACCTGCGCTCTCCCGACGTCACCTTGTCCAACGGCCCGAAACGGGTGAGCTGAGATGACCTGGCAGCTGCGCCGGCCCGGCGCCGCCGATGTGGACGCGATCATGGCGCTCGAGAGCCGGATTTTCGCGACCGACGCCTGGTCCGCCGAGGCGATGGCGCGCGACGTCGCCGACCCGAACTGCTACTACCTGGTCGCCTTCCCACCCGACTCGCCCGACCGGATCGAGGCCTACGCCGGCCTGCTGGCCCCTCGCGGCGCCCGGGAAGGCGACGTCCAGACCATCGCGGTCACCGAGCACGCCCGCGGCCACGGGCTCGGCCGCACCCTGATGCTCAGCCTGATCGCGGAGGCACGGAAGCGGGGCGTCCGCGAGGTCTTCCTCGAGGTGCGCGCCGACAACCCCTCCGCCCAGGAGCTGTACCGGCGGCTCGGTTTCGAGGAAATCGGAGTGCGCCGCGGCTACTACCAGCCAGACAACGTCGACGCGATCGTAATGCGACTCGACGTGCCTCTGCCCGTCTCGTCCCTGACACCGGAGCCCCTGACACCGGAGCCCCTGACGTCGGAAACCCTCGCGCCGGAGGCCGCCGAATGAACCGCTCCAATCCGCTCGTCCTCGGCATCGAGACCTCGTGCGACGAGACCGGGATCGGGATCGTGCGCGGCACCACCCTGCTCTCGAACACGATCGCGTCATCGATGGACGAGCACGCCCGCTACGGCGGAGTCGTGCCGGAGGTGGCCGCGCGCGCGCACCTCGAGGAGCTCGTGCCCGCGATCCGGGCGGCAACGCTGGAGGCCGGCATCCGCCTGGACGAGATCGACGCCGTGGCCGTCACCAGCGGCCCCGGGCTGGCCGGAGCGCTCATGGTCGGGGTCGCCGCCGCCAAGGCCCTCGCCCTGTCGCTCGGCAAGCCGATCTACGCGGTCAACCACCTTGTCGGCCACGTCGGGGCGGACGTGCTCCGGATGGGGGCCACCGACACCGCCGAACCCCTCGAATACCCGACCATCGCGCTCCTCGTCTCCGGCGGGCACACCTCTCTGCTGCTGGTGCGCGACCTGGTCTCCGACGTCGAACTCCTCGGCGAGACCATCGACGATGCCGCCGGCGAGGCGTTCGACAAGGTGGCGCGGGTGCTCGGCCTGCCCTACCCCGGCGGGCCCCAGATCGACCGGGCGGCGCTGGAGGGCGACCCTTCCGCCATCCGTTTCCCCCGTGGTCTGAGCCAGACCAAGGACATGGCCAAACACCGCTACGATTTCTCCTTCTCCGGGCTCAAGACCTCGGTCGCCCGCTGGGTCGAACAGAAGCGCGACGCGGGCGAAACCGTGCCCGTCGCAGACGTCGCGGCCAGTTTCCGGGAGGCGGTCGTGGACATCCTGCTCACCAAAGCCGTCGCGGCCTGCGTCGACCTCGAGGTGCCGCGGCTCCTGCTCGGCGGCGGGGTGATCGCGAACGCCCGGCTGCGTCTGATGGCCGAGCAACGCACGGATGCCGCCGGAATCGCCCTGCGCATCCCGCCGTTGTCGCTCTGCACCGACAACGGCGCCATGATCGCCGCGCTCGGCGCCCAACTGATCATGGCCGGGCACGAGCCCTCGTCAATGGAGTTCGGCGCGGATTCGACCCTTCCGGTCTCGGAGATCCAGGTCTAAGTCCCGGCCAGAGCGGTGTTTACGCTCCGACCGGGTATTCTGGCTTGCACGGGCGCCGTTCGTCTGGTCCGTTGACACCCCATCTGGCGGGGTGCCACTATGGCACCGCCAGATGTTCACTTGCCCAGATGTTCAGTTCTGTCCAGAAGGAGCTTCGCCATGACCGACCCCAACCTGACGCCGGGTACCCCGCCGATGTTCCAGCCGCCCGCGGCCCCCGCGAACCCGGCGCCCGGCACGCCCCAGGTTCAGGCTGCACCGGCCTACGGGCAGAACGCGGCGTACCCGCAGCCGTACGCTGCGCAGGGCTCGTCCGAGAAGTACAACGTGCTGGCGATCATCTCGCTGGTGACCGCGGTGCTCTCGATTTCTCTGGCCGCCATCATCACCGGCCACATCGCCCTGAGCCAGATCGGCAAGACCGGCGAGAAGGGCCGCGGCCTCGCGATTGCCGGCCTGATCATCGGTTACGCGAGCCTGGTTCTCTCGGTCATCATCGGGGGGCTGCTCGTCCTCGCGATCGCCAGCGACCCGACCATCCTCAACAACATGTGAACGAAAACCGGAATCTCGACACCAGGATTCCGGCACAGCTGACGCACTGGAACCCGATCACGGCAGACGCCGTGCGGAAAGGAAGCAACTCAGATGAGTGATTCGAATACCCCCGGCCCCGGCGTCCCGCAGGTCCCCGACGTCCCCCAGGTGCCGGACGTGCCCCAGGTCCCCGACATTCCCCAGTCCGCGGATGTGCCGCCCGCCGCCCAGCCCGTGCGGCCGGCCCAGCCCGTGCCGTCCACCGCCCAGCCCGTGCCGCCGTTCTCCGGCGGCCAGACGCCCCCACCCGGGTACGGACCCCCGACGCCGCCCCCGGCCGGGCCGACCCCGGCTCCGACCCCGCCGTCGGCCGGACCGACCCAGCCACCCGCCTACTACGGCGCTCCGACGACCCCGCCTCCCGCCTACGGCGCCCCGTCCTCGGATCCCTACGGGGGCGCGCCGGCGGCCAAGCAGCCGATTTTCAGCATCCTCTCGCTCGTGGCCGGCGTGATCGGAATCCTCGGGTTCCCGATCGTCTTCATCCCGATCGCGGGCGGCATCCTCGGGCTGTTCGTTCCGGCCGCGGCCGTCGTGCTGGGGTTCCTCGGCCGGTCGAAGGAACCGCAGGCCCGGGGCTTCTGGCTGACCGGCATCATCACCGGGTTCGTCGGCGTCGCCCTGGCGTTGGCGAGTATCCTGATCTGGGCCGTTATCTTCGCCAGCATGCCCAACAGCTACTCGTACTGAGTTTCACCGCGGGTGCCTGACCGGCGCACCGTTCGGGCGCACGGATGCGGCGGCGCCCGTTTACAGCATGTCGGAGGCAGCAGGAATGGTTGGGGAGTACCGGGACCCGTCGGACGACGTCGACGACTTCCGGCTCGACCTCACCCGACCGCCGGCTTCGGTCGAGGGCGAACTGGACTATGAGTCGACGGTGACGGCTCCCACCGAGTGGGTGCCGTATGTCTACACGGACACCGAGCTGCGTGCCCACGCCGAGCGTCACGGCCTGTCCGTCGCCGCGCTCGTCTTCGGCCTGCTGGGACTGCTGGTCGCCATCTTCGGCGTCTGGGGTGCCGCCCTGTCGCTGGCCGCGATCGTCCTGGCGATCATGGCCCGCGCCACGGAGCACCGGTCGGGCGCGCTCTGGGTCTACGGCCTGGTCACCGGTCTCGCGGGCCTGCTCATCGCCGCCGGGTGGGTGCTGGTCATCACCCTCGTGCTGATGTCCGCCGTCAGCTGAGCGCCGACACCCGCTCGACCAGCAGGGCCACCCGGTGTCCGGCGGCCCGCGTCAGGACGAGCGTTCCTGACTCCGGCCCCTTCAGCCGCAGCCGGGTGCGCAGGGTGGCCGGGTCCACGTCCACGCCGCGCTTCTTGATCTCCAGGGTGCCGATCCGGCGTTCCTGCAGCGCGAGGCGCAGCTTCTTCTCGTCGACCGGCAGGGTCTCGAGCACCCGGAACGCGGTGGCGAACGGCGTGCGCACCAGGCTGGCGGAGGTCAGGTAGGCGATGGACTCGCTCAGCATCAGCGCGTCCAGCGAGCGGGCCAGGTCGCCGATCAGGCGGGCACGGATGATCGCACCGTCCGGCTCATAGAGGTAGTCGCCCAGCACCCCCACCGGGGCGTCCTCGCTGTCGGCCGGGGCGTTCAGCTCATGGCTCCCGTCCCGACCCAGCAGCAGGGCGGACCGGCGGATCCCGGTGCGGGCCAGGCTGCCGAACCAGAGCGCCATCTCGACGAGCTTGCCGTCCACGGACACCCACTGCGCTTCAGCGTCGACCGGGATCTGCTCCCGGTCGTGCCCGGGGCCGAGCTTGACGCCGATGGGCATCCGTTCGCGGAGGCCGAAGACGAAGTCGAGGCTGGGGGAGTAGTCCTCCGGCCGGGTCAGGCGGGAGGTGTTGGTGTGCCCGGCCGTGCGGCGGGCGGGGTCCAGCCAGGCGGCGTCGAAACCGGTGAGGTCGACGCTCTCGGCGTCGGCGTTCAGCACGGTCGCGTTCTCGAACGGGGCCAGGTTGAAGCTGGCGACGGTGGCCGTCACCTCGTCGGCGTCGACCGCGGTCACCTCGAGGTCCATCGCCGCCAAGGCCATTGCGTCACCGCCGATCCCGCAGCCGAGGTCGACGACGCGGTTCAGCGAGGCGCCCGCGAAGCGGCCCGCGTGGAGGGCCGCGACGCGCAGCCGGGTGGCCTGTTCGAGGCCGGTCTCGGTGAACAGCATGCGGCCGGCGAACTCGCCGAACTTGGGCACGGCCCTGGCGCGCAGCCGGGACTGGCCCAGAACCGCGGCCACCAGCCCGGGGGCGTGGCCGGCCTTGCGCAGATCACTCACCACCCGCACCACGTTGGCGGCCGATTCGTACGGCGGCAGCGAGTCCAGCAGGCGCAAACCCTCCGGAGATAACAGCTCAACGAGCTCAGAGCGTTCCATCCCGCAAACCTATCAACTCGGCCGGGTCTGGCACTCACGTTGCGTGAGTGCCAGAAGCGCCCTAAACTCGACTTAGCACTCTCGCTGTGAGTCTGCTAACTAAGTCTTAGCTAAGAAAGAGGTCAACCGTGTCGGTCTCCATCAAGCCGCTCGAGGATCGCATCGTCATCAAGCAGGTCGACGCAGAGCAGACCACCGCTTCAGGTCTGGTCATTCCTGACACCGCCAAGGAAAAGCCCCAGGAGGGTGAAGTTGTCGCCGTCGGTCCCGGCCGGATCGACGACAACGGAAACCGCATCCCGCTCGACGTCGCCGTCGGCGACAAGGTGATCTACTCCAAGTACGGCGGAACCGAGGTCAAGTTCGGTGGTGAGGACCTCCTCGTCCTGTCGGCTCGCGACGTGCTCGCAGTCGTCGTTCGCTAGTCACACACACTGATCGATAGAATCCCGGATGGCCCTGGCCATCCGGGATTCTTCGTTTTGAGAGAGGCACGAACGTGCAGGACACGCCCCTTCCGCCTTCCCGGGGTGCCGCGCGCCCGGCGCGCTCGGAGCAGAGCACGGGCCTGATCTATGCGGTTCTGGCGTACACGCTCTGGGGCATGCTGCCCCTCTACTTCCTGTTGCTCGCACCGACCGGGGCCTTCGAGATCGTGCCCTGGCGGGTGCTGTTCTCCCTGGTCTTCTGCGCCCTGTTGATCACGGTCACCCGCAAGTGGCGGTCGTTCCTGGGCCTGCTGCGCAAACGCCGGATCGTCTTCACCATGGGGCTGGCCGGGCTCCTGATCTTCATCAACTGGCAGACCTACGTGTTCGCGGCGCTGAGCGGCCATGTGGTCGAGGCGGCGCTGGGCTACTTCATCAACCCGATCGTGACCGTGTTCCTGGGCGTGCTGCTGCTGCGGGAGAAGCTCCGTCTGCTGCAGTGGGTGGCCGTAGGCATCAGCCTCGGGGCGGTCGTCGTGCTCACCGTCGGGTACGGGGCGCTTCCGTGGGTGTCGCTCGTTCTCGCCTTCTCTTTCGGCTTCTACGGTCTGATCAAGAAGCGGGTCGGCCGGGACGTCGATGCCGTCGCCGGTCTCACGCTCGAAACCGTCTGGCTCGCGCCCCTGGCCGTGGTCCAGCTGATCGTGGTGGGCGCCGTCTCCGGCCTGACCATCGGCACGGTCTCGCCGTGGCACACCGTGCTGCTGCTCCTGGCCGGCGTCATCACGGCCGTTCCGTTGCTGTTCTTCGCCGCCGCGGCCCGTCGCCTGCCGCTGACCTACCTCGGCCTGATCCAGTATTTCGCACCGATCCTGCAGTTCCTCGTCGGCGTCTTCGTGCTGCACGAGCCCATGCCGCCCGAGCGGTGGGCCGGATTCGGCCTGGTCTGGCTGGCCCTGGTCGTGCTTACCGCCGACATGGTCCTGACCGGGCGGGCGCCCCGCCGTTCGTCGCTCGAGCCGGCCTGAGGCCGGATCCGTGCGGCGGCGACACCTCACGCGCAACAGATCGCCGGTGCGAGCGTCATCGGCCGCCGATAACGATTTGGTCCGCGTTACACGGATGTAACACGGTTGCCTTGTTTCGTGCGTTCCCTGTCAATAATGTGACAGAACGGCAGTCATTCGACCGCCGGCATTTCTCATTCCTAGTCCCAAGGAGCAACATGAGCGTATTCGCGAAGGCCTCGGCCTCCCGCTCAGTCCGGGCCGTCGTCACTGGAGTCGCCATGGTCGGCGTCAGTGCACTTCTGCTCACCGGCTGCAGCAGCAATGCTGCTGAACCCGCTGCGTCGGAGTCGCCCGCGGCGAGCGGTGACGCCCAGACCATCAAAGCCGGTGACCGCAATCTCACCCTGAAGATCGGCACCGTCCTTCCTCAGAGTGGCGCCCTCGCCTTCCTGGGCCCGCCCGAAGAGGCCGGTGTCGCGCTGGCCGTCAAGGACATCAACGACGCCGACCTAGGCATGAAGATCGAGCCCGTCTACCGGGACTCGGGTGACACCACCACGGACACCGCGACCGTGTCGGTGACCGACCTTCTTTCCCAGGACGTCTCCGCCATCATCGGTGCGGCATCCTCGGGCGTCTCCAAGACCGTGATCGACCAGATCACCGGTGCCGGCGTCGTGCAGTTCTCGCCGGCCAACACCTCGGCCGACTTCACGAAGTACGCCGACAAGGACCTCTACTGGCGCACCGCCCCCTCCGACCTGCTGCAGGGCGAAGTCCTGGGCAACCAGATCGCCGAGGACGGCAACAGCACCCTGGGCCTGATCGTGCTGAACGACTCCTACGGCACCGGCCTGGCCGACTCCACCACCGCGGCGTTCGAAGCCGCCGGCGGCAAGGTCGTCGCCAAGTCGCTGTTCAACGAGGGTGACTCCAACTTCGCCGCTCAGATCTCCGAAGTGACCGCGGCCAACCCGGATGCGATCGCCCTGGTCACGTTCGACCAGGCCAAGGTCATCACCCCCGCGCTAGTCGGATCGGGCTTCCCGGGCGACAAGCTCTACTTCGTGGACGGCAACCTGGCCGACTACAGCAAGGACTTCGCTCCGGGGCTCGTCGCCGGCTCGAAGGGAACCCTGCCCGGCCTGGACGTCGGAACGCTCGGTGACTTCACCGACCGTCTGAAGGCGGTCGACCCGACCCTGACCGACTTCAGCTACGCGGCCGAGTCCTACGACGCCGTCATGCTCGTCGCCCTCGCGGCGTACGCGGCCAACGACGTCAAGGGTACGACCATCTCCAAGTACCTGCGCCAGGTTTCCGGCGGAACCGGCGACGGCACCAAGGTCACCGACTTCAAGGCGGCGGCCAAGGCCCTCGCCGCCGGCGACCAGGTCAACTACGACGGCTTCTCCGGGCCGGTCACGTTCGACGAGTACGGCGACCCGACCGAGGCCACCATCGGTGTCTACGAGTACGCAGCGGACAACACCTACGCACGCATCAACTAGTCACGAACCAGTCACCGACTGATTAGTGATCAGGAGGGGCCCCGACTCCGGTCGGGGCCCTTCTTCGTGCCCGGTCGTCGTGCCCGGGACTCCGGGCGCCATGCTCGTGCGGGGCGGGGCGCCCGGCGGTGCGTGGCGGCACGGTCCGGCCCCCGGTGACGCCGTCTCCGGCCACGGATGTCGCGGCGCACGCTCTGCACGCCGGCGCAGGTTAGAACCTGCGCCCCGGGCCACATCGTGCGCCACGAGCCACGAGCCACGAGCCACGAGCCACGAGCCACGAGCCACGAGCCACGAGCCACGAGCCACCGGCTCACGAGCCCGACAGCCACGGCGCGCATCCGTTGTTTGGGCACCTCCGGCGAGTTCGCCACTTCCGATCGAGTTCGACTCGCGCACGTGACGAAGTCGACCGGAAGTGTCGAGCTCGAGCGGCGATGACGCGCCCCCGGACCCGACGGCCGCGAGTCCGCTTCTGTGCACCCGGACCCCGGCCACGGTGTCGGCCGGCCCCGTCCCGGTGAGGCCGTATCCGGCCACGGATGTCGCGGCGCACGCTGTGCACGCCGGCGCAGGTTAGAACCTGCGCCCCGGGCCACATCGTGCGCCGTGCGCCGTGCGCCGTGCGCCGTGCGCCGTGCGCCGTGCGCCGTGCGCCGTGCGCCGTGCGCCGCGAGCCGCGACGGCGCACCGGTACAACGACGGGTAACGCACGGGCACCCAGGAGCCGCCCACGGGCACGCAGGAGCCGCGCACCGGGCACACAGAAGCGGCGCCCGAGGATCTCTCGGGCGCCGCTTCTGTGTGCGGGTGGTGCGGGTGTGCCGGGTCAGTCGTCCTGGCCCAGGGTGCCCAGGTACAGGCCGATCACCTTGGGGTCGTTCAGCAGCTCGCGGCCGGTGCCTGTGTACGCGTCGCGGCCCTGGTCGAGCACGTAGCCGCGGTCGCAGATCTGCAGGCAGCGGCGCGCGTTCTGCTCCACCATGATCGTGGTCACGCCGGCCTTGTTGATCTCCTTGACCCGCAGGAACGCCTCGTCCTGGCGCACGGGGGACAGGCCGGCGCTGGGCTCGTCGAGCAGCAGCACGTGCGGGCCCATCATCAGGGCCCGCGACATCGCCACCATCTGGCGTTCGCCGCCCGAGAGCGAACCCGCCCGCTGCTGCAGCCGCTTCTTCAGCTCCGGGAAGATCTCGGTGACGAACTCGAGCCGCTCGTGCAGGCCCTTCGGCTTCAGGAACATCCCCATCTCCAGGTTCTCCTGGATGCTGAGGGTCGGGAAGACGTTGTTCGTCTGCGGGACGAAGCCGACGCCCTTGGCCACGAGCTTGTTCGCCTTCAGGTTGGTGATGTTCTCACCGCGCAGCAGGATCTCGCCCTCGCGCACCTTGACCTGGCCGAAGATCGACTTGAGCAGCGTCGACTTGCCGGCGCCGTTCGGGCCGATGATGCCGATCAGTTCACCGTCGTAGGCGGTCAGCGAACACGCGTTCAGGATGTTCACGCCCGGCAGGTAGCCGGCCGTGACCGTTTTGACCTCGACGACGGGTTCCCCGGTGGGGACGTAGACCGGCGGGGCGGTCGGGCTGGAGTTCGTCAATCGAGCAGCTCCTTAATGGCTTCGACATGTTCGGTTTCGGCCGCAGGATCCTCGCCGAGGTCTTCGTCGTGGTGCTGGCCCAGGTAGGCGTCGATCACGGCGGGGTTGCGCATGACCTCGTGCGGGTCGCCCTCTGCGACGACCTTACCCTCGGCCATGACGATGACCCAGTCCGCGATGTGGCGCACCATGTGCATGTCGTGTTCGACGAACAGAACGGTCATGCCCTGCGTCTTCAGGTTCAGGATGTGGTCCAGCAGCGACTGGGTCAGCGCCGGGTTCACCCCGGCCATCGGCTCGTCGAGCATCACCAGGGTCGGTTCGCTCATCAGGGCCCGCGCCATTTCGAGTAGCTTGCGCTGCCCGCCGGACAGGCTCGCGGCGTAGTCGTCCTTCTTGGTGTCCAGTTTGAAGCGCTCGAGGATGTCGATGGCGCGCGCCCGGTTGTCTTCTTCCTGCTTGCGCCAGAAGAAGGGGAAGATCGCCCGGAACAGGTTCTCCCCGGTCTGGCCCTTCGCGCCCAGCAGCATGTTGTCCATCACGGTCAGCAGGCCCAGCGCCTTCGTGAGCTGGAACGTGCGCACCTGGCCCATCCTGGCCACCTTGAACGCCGGCATGCCGGAGAGGGACCGACCCTCGAAGGTCCAGGAACCGGTGTCGGGCTTGTCGAAGCCGGTGAGCAGGTTGAAGAGGGTGGTCTTGCCGGCGCCGTTGGGCCCGATGAGCGCCGTGATGGCACCGCGGGGGATCTCCACATGGTCGACGTCGACGGCTTTGAGGCCGCCGAAGGTGCGGCTCACGCCATCCGCCACCAGGATCGGGTCTCTCTTCTTGCAGCCGGGTGCGGCCTCGCCGATGTGCAGATCCGTGGACTTGATCGGCTTGTTGCTCGGAACGGTGTTATTTGACAAAGGCCAACTCCTTCTTGTTTCCGAAGATGCCCTGCGGTCTGAATATGACGATGAGCATGATTGCGACGCCGACGAGGATGAACCGCAGCTGGCCGGCCTGGATGCTGGTCATGAACGGCAGCCAGCCCGCCTCCACCGCTCGGGCGATGAAGCCGGAGAAGAAAGAGAGCAACACCCAGAAGATCATCGAGCCGATGACCGGGCCGAGAATCGTCGACGCGCCGCCGAGCAGGAGGATCGCGTAGATGAAGAACGTCAGCGAGGTCTGGTAGTTCGAGGGCACCACGGCTCGGGGGAGCACGAAGATCATGCCCGCGATCGTGCCGAACACGCCACCGAGAATCAGGGACTGCATCTTGTAGGAGTAGACGTTCTTGCCGAGGGCGCGCACGGCATCCTCGTCTTCACGGATGCCCTTGATCACGCGACCCCACGGGCTGCGCATGATCTGCCAGGTTAACAGGCAGGCGAGGACCACGATCGTCCAGGCCACGATGCGCAGCCACCAGTCGTAGGCGTTGTACTCGAACGGCCCGAAGCCGTACGTGCCCTCCGGGATCGGGTTGAGTGAGCTGAAGCCGCCCTTGTACCCGCTCAGCCCGTTCGCCGAGCCGGTGAGCGGCTCGAAGGTGTTCGTCGTGAACAGAAGCCGCACGATCTCGGCCGCGGCGATCGTCACGATCGCCAGGTAGTCCGCCCGCAGACGGAGGGTCGGAATGCCCAGGATCAGGGCGAAGACCACGGATGCGCCGACCCCCACCAGCACGGCACCCCAGACAGGGAAGCCAAAGCTGAGGGTGGAGATGGCGAAGCCGTAGGCGCCGAGGGCCATGAAGCCGGCCTGGCCGAAGTTCAGGAGGCCGGTGTAGCCGAAGTGGATCGCCAGCCCGAGCGCCGCGAGGGCGTAGGCGGCGGTGGTCGGGCTGATCAGCTCGACGGCTGCGTTGCTAAAGATTGCTCCCCAGTCGATCATCGGATGCCCTTCTAGCCAATTCTCTCTTTGCGACCCAGGATGCCTTGCGGCCGAAGCAGCAGCACCAGGATCAACACGACAAGTGCGCCGACGTATTTAAGGTCGGAGGGAAGCCACAGCGTCGACAGTTCGACGAACAGGCCGACGATGATCGAACCGATCAGGGCACCGAAGGCGGTGCCGAGACCGCCGAGGGTGGTCGCCGCGAAGACGAGCAGCAGGATCTGGAAGCCCATGTCCCAGCTGACGCCCGGCCGGAAGTAGGCCCACAGGATGCCGCTGAGCCCGGCGAGACCGCCGCCGACCACCCAGACGATCCGGATGACGCCGTCGACGTCGATCCCGCTGGCCGAGGCCAGGCTGGGGTTGTCGGAGACGGCGCGGGTCGCCTTGCCGATGCGGGTGCGCAGCAGGAAGAAGGAGACCGCCAGCAGCACCACGATGCTGATGCCCATGCTGGCGAGGTCGATCACGGAGAGCCGGATCGGACCGAGCTTCATGTCGGCCAGTCCGGAGCCCGGCAGCTGGCTCGTGCCGCCGCCGACGAAGAACTGGAAGACGTAGCGCAGGGCGAGGGAGAGGCCGATGCTCACGATCATGAGCGGGATCAGGCCGACGCCCTTGCGCCGCAGCGGTTTCCAGATCACCGCGTCGAGACTCCAGCCGAGCCCGGCGCTGAGCAGGATGGCGATGATGATCGCCGCCCAGACCGGCACGTGCAGGGTGACGGAGAAGAGCAGCGTCATCAGGGCGCCGAAGGTGATCATCTCGGCGTGGGCGAAGTTGCTCAGGCCCGTGGTGCCGAAGATCAACGACAGCCCGATCGCCGCCAGGGCGAGGAGAAGGCCGAAGTTGAGCCCGTTCACGAATCGGTTCACGAACTGGTCGAAGAAGCTCACCGTGGAGCGCTTGCCCTCGCCGAGGAAGAAGTTGACCGATTTGACCTTGGTCAGGCCGAACTCCGCCTTGATGACGCTGCCGCCCTTGGCGACGATGACGCCCTTGGGCAGGGTGTCCTCGTCCAGCGCCACGGAGTAGGTGGCCTTCTCGGGCACGCCCACCTTCCATTTGCCGTCGACGCCCGTCTTCACGGATGCCTCGTAGCCGGAGCCCTTGACGGTGATCAGCACGCCGTCGAGCGGTTTCTGGTTGAACTGGACGTTGCCGGCGAGCACGTAGTCGTACTTGTCCGTTCCGACCTCGTCGGCGTGAGCCGGCGCGGCGGAGAGCGTGGCGAACGTGGACATCGTCAAGGCTGCGAAGAGCAGACCGAGAAAGATCACCAGCATTCTGGGTGAGAATCTGCGAACAGCTTCAGTGGAATTCACTGCACCTCCATGGCGGCACCGTTGGGTTTGTGACCGAGCGTGCCCCGGGTCTCACCTGCCAACATCTTTGTTGACAGTAAATGAAGAATATGTCGCCGATGTTACGACGTGGGTCAACACTCCCTAGATCTTCGTACGCGGAATGCGGGGAGCGCAATGTCGCTTAACATTGATGAACCGGTTGGGTCCCTCGGATTCCCGGATTTTTTCCTATCTTTCCGCGTATGAAAAAGGGGTTACATGGATCAGCCAGATCCGTTCGGTTTCACCGGGCTCACCTACGACGACGTGCTGCTTCTGCCGGGGCACACCGACGTCATTCCCAGTGAAGCCGAGACTATGTCTCGGCTGACGCGTCGGATCAGCGTGGCCACACCGCTGCTTTCCAGCGCGATGGACACCGTCACGGAGACCCGGATGGCCATCGCCATGGCCCGCGAAGGCGGCCTCGGCGTGCTGCACCGCAACCTGTCCATTTCGGACCAGGCCGAGCAGGTGGACCTCGTCAAACGCAGCGAATCCGGCATGATTACCAATCCGGTAACAACTTCGCCCGACGCCACCGTGGCCGAGGTCGACGCCCTGTGCGGGCAGTACCGCATCAGCGGCCTCCCGGTCGTCGACTCCGACGGCGTGCTCGTCGGAATCATCACCAACCGGGACATGCGCTTCGTCTCCAGCACGAAGAAGCACACCACGCTCGTGCGCGAGGTGATGACGAAGGCGCCGCTGATCACCGGCAAGGTCGGCATGGCGCCGATGGACGCCGTCGCCATCTTCGCCACCCACAAGATCGAGAAGCTTCCCCTCGTCGACGACGCCGGCCGGCTCACGGGCCTGATCACCGTCAAGGACTTCGACAAGAGCGAGGAATACCCCTTCGCGACGAAGGACGACGCGGGTCGCCTGCGCGTCGGCGCAGCCATCGGCTTCTTCGGTGACGCCTGGCAGCGAGCCACCGCGCTGCTCGACGCGGGCGTGGACGTGCTCGTCGTCGACACCGCCAACGGCGACAGCGCCGGCGTGCTCGACATCATCCGCCGTTTGAAGACCGACCCGGCCTTCGCCGCGGTCGACGTCATCGGCGGCAACGTGGCGACCCGCTCCGGCGCCCAGGCGCTCATCGACGCCGGTGCGGACGCGATCAAGGTCGGGGTCGGCCCCGGCTCCATCTGCACCACCCGCATCGTCGCCGGCGTCGGCGTTCCGCAGATCACCGCCGTCTACCAGGCGTCGCTCGCGGCCCGGGAGACCGGCATCCCGGTCATCGCCGACGGCGGGTTGCAGTACTCCGGCGACATCGCGAAGGCCCTCGTGGCCGGAGCGGACACCGTCATGCTCGGTTCCCTCCTCGCCGGCTGTGACGAGAGCCCCGGCGAGCTCGTCTTCGTCAACGGCAAGCAGTTCAAGACGTACCGCGGCATGGGTTCGCTGGGCGCGCTGCAGAGCCGCGGCACGAAGACCTCCTACTCCAAGGACCGCTACTTCCAGTCGGATGTCCCCTCCGACGACAAGCTCATCCCGGAAGGCATCGAGGGCCAGGTGCCGTACCGCGGCCCCGTGTCCGCCGTGGCCTACCAGCTCATCGGCGGCCTGCGCCAGTCCATGTTCTACGTGGGCGCTCGCACGATCGACGAGCTCAAGCAGAAGGGCAAGTTCGTGCGGATCACCGCCGCCGGGCTGAAGGAGTCGCACCCGCACGACGTGCAGATCGTGGTCGAGGCACCCAACTACCGCCGCTGACCTTCCTCGCCGAGCCGTGAGTTTCGCCCCCGTTTCTTGAATTTTTGGGGGCGTTGCTCACTGTTCGGCGGGTCTCGGCGGGCTCGAGCACCGGCGCGCCTGGGGCTCGGGATCGGTCAGACGGATGCGGCGAGGCGGGAGACCGCTTCGCCGAGAACCTCGGGAGAACAACCGAAATTGAGGCGCGCGTAGCCCAGGCCCGGCAGGCCGAACTTCGGGCCGGGGCTCAGCGCCACCCGGCCCCGCTCGAGCGCCACCAGGGCGGGGTCGTCGCCCCAGCCCAGGCTCCGCAGGTCCAGCCAGGCCAGGTAGCCCGCTCCCGGCTGCCGGTAGCCCACGCCCGGAAGTTGCGCGTCGAGCAGACCGGCCAGCAGCAGCCGGTTGGCCTGCAGCGCGGTGATCACCCCGCCCAGCCACGGCTCACCGTGCTGCCAGGCGGCGATGCCCGCGATCAGCCCGAACTGGCTCGTGCGCCAGCCGACTTCCACCGGCAGGGCGGAGACGAGTCCGCGCATCCGTTCTGAGCCGGTCACGATCACCGCGCACTTGAGCCCGGCCAGATTCCAGGCCTTGCTCGCGCTGGTCACGCAGATGCCGTGCTCCGCCGCCTCCGCCGACACGCACAGGTAGGGGGTGAAGACGGCGTCGCCGTAGGTGAGGGGGGCGTGCACCTCGTCGCTGATCACCGTGACGCCGTAGCGCGCGGCCAGTTCGGCCAGCGCCACGAGGTCCTCCACCGTGTGCGGATGCCCGACCGGGTTGTGCGGGTTGCAGAGCAGGACGCACCGCGCCCCGTCGATGAACGCCCGTTCCAGCCCGTCCAGGTCGAGGTTCCAGCCGGCCTGCCCCGAGAGGAGCGGCACGGCGACCACCCGCCCGCCGGCCTCGGGGACCAGGTCGAAGAACGGCGGGTAGACCGGGGGAGTGATCACGACCGCGTCGCCCGGCCGGATCCGGAGCCGCAGGGTCTCGACGATCGCGACGCTGACATCCGTGGTGCTGGTCACCTGCTCCGGGTCCACCCGCCAGCCCCAGCGGCGGCCGGCGAACCCGGAGAAGGCCGCACCGAGTCCGTTGGCCGGGGCGATGTAGCCGGTGTCGCTGCGCCGCACCGCCGCCACCAGGGCGTCCTGGATCGGCTCGGCGAGAGGGAAGTCCATTTCAGCGACGAACAGCGGCAGCACGTCCGGGGGGTAACTGCGCCATTTCATGCTCGTGCGTTCGCGGAGAAAGGACAACGGATCGGCGGCGACATCCATGACGTCAGGATGCCCCAACTCCCGTTCGGCGTCGAGGTCGCGTGCCCCGCCTGCCCGGCGTTCGCCCCGAGGCAGTCGGCGGCACCTAAACTGGGAACATGGAAATCGAGATCGGCCGTTCCAAGCGCGCTCGCCGCGTGTATGCCTTCGACGACATCGCGATTGTGCCCAGTCGGCGCACCCGCGACCCGGAGGACGTGTCGGTCAGCTGGACCATCGACGCGTACCAGTTCGCGATCCCGTTCCTCGCGGCGCCGATGGACTCCGTGGTGTCGCCGAAGACGGCCATCATGATGGGCCAGCTCGGCGGCGTCGGCGTGCTCGACCTCGAGGGCCTCTGGACCCGCTACGACGACCCGGAACCCCTCCTCGCCGAGATCCGAGAACTGCCCGCCGACCTGGCCACCGCGCGCATGCAGCAGATGTACTCCGAGCCGATCAAGCCGAGCCTGGTCACCGAGCGTCTCGCCGAGATCCGCGCGGCCGGCGTGACCGTGGCCGGCGCCCTGTCGCCGCAGCGCACCCAGGAGCTGTACGAGACCGTCGTCGCAGCCGGCGTCGACCTGTTCGTGATCCGCGGCACCACGGTTTCCGCCGAGCACGTGTCGCAGAACCAGGAACCCCTCAACCTCAAGAAGTTCATCTACGAGCTCGACGTGCCCGTGATCGTGGGCGGCGCGGCCACCTACACCGCTGCCCTGCACCTCATGCGCACCGGCGCGGCCGGGGTGCTCGTCGGCTTCGGCGGCGGTGCGGCCTCGACCACCCGCGCCTCTCTCGGCATCCACGCCCCGATGGCCACGGCCGTCGCCGACGTGGCCGGCGCCCGCCGGGACTACATGGACGAGTCCGGCGGACGCTACGTGCACGTCATCGCAGACGGAGGCCTCAACACCTCCGGCGACATCGTCAAGGCCATCGCCTGCGGCGCGGACGCCGTCATGCTCGGCACCGCACTGGCCCGGGCGACGGATGCCCCCGGCGGCGGTTTCCACTGGGGCGCCGAGGTGCACCACTCGCAGCTGCCCCGCGGCAAGCGCGTCGAGGTGGGCGCCCTCGCCCCGCTCGAGACCATCCTCTACGGCCCCACCCCGATCGCCGACGGCACCGCGAACCTCGTCGGCGCGCTGCGCCGTTCGATGGCCACGACCGGCTACTCCGACCTGAAGGAATTCCAGCGGGTCGAGGTCGTCGTCGCGCCGTACCGCGGGAACTAGGCACCGGTAGTTGTCGCGCCGTACCGAGTGAACTAGCGTCAGGGTAAGCACCACACCATTCGATGGGAGTGAGCACATGGCAACAGGCAACTCGGTGTCCCGGTCCAGGAAACTGGGCCCGGACGAGCGCGCGGCGGCACTGGAGCGGCTGAAGGGGAAAGAGCTCGACATCCTCGTCGTCGGCGGTGGCATCGTCGGTTCCGGTGCGGCCCTGGACGCCGTGACCCGGGGCCTGAGCGTCGGCATCCTTGAGGCCAGGGACTGGGCGTCGGGCACGTCGAGCCGGTCGTCGAAGCTGGTGCACGGCGGCATCCGTTACCTGGAACAGCTGGACTTCAGGCTGGTGCGGGAGGCCCTGATCGAGCGCGGCCTTCTGCTGCAGCGCATCGCGCCGCACCTGGTGAAGCCGGTGCGCTTCCTCTACCCGCTCACGACCCGGTTCAAGGAACGCTTCTACGTGGGCGCCGGCATGCTGCTCTACGACCTGTTCTCCTACACCGGCGGGCGTCCGCCCGGGGTGCCGCATCACCGCCACCTGTCCAAGCGGCAGGTGCGGGGACTCGTGCCCAGCCTCCGGGACGACGCGATGCACGGCGGCATCGCGTACTACGACGCCCAGGTCGACGACGCGCTCTACGTGGCCTCGCTCGTGCGCACGGCATCGTTCTACGGCGCGCACGCGGCCAGCCGGGTGCGCGTCGAGGGGTTCATCAAGGTCGGCGAGCGGGTGGTGGGCGTGCACGCGCACGACCTGCAGACCGGCGAGCGGTTCGAGGTGCGGGCCAAGCAGGTCGTGAACGCGACCGGGGTCTGGACCGACGACACCCAGCGCATGGTCGGCGAACGCGGCACGTTCAAGGTTCGGGCCTCGAAGGGCATCCACCTGGTCGTGCCCCGGGACCGGTTCCAATCGGCGATGGGCATGCTGCTGCGCACCGAGAAGAGCGTGCTGTTCGTGATCCCCTGGGGCCGGCACTGGCTGATCGGCACGACCGACACCGACTGGCACCTGGACAAGGCGCACCCGGCGGCCACGGCCGCGGACATCGACTACCTGCTCGAAACCGTCAACACGGTGATGCGGGTGCCGCTGACCAGGGAAGACGTCGAGGGGGTCTACGCGGGACTCCGGCCCCTGCTGGCCGGGGAATCGGAGAGCACGTCGAAGCTGTCCAGGGAGCACCTCGTCGGCCATTCCGTGCCGGGACTGGTCGTGATCGCGGGCGGCAAGTGGACCACCTACCGGGTGATGGCGAAGGATGCGATCGACGCGGCCGTCGCTGCCCTCGACGGCCGGATTCCGGCATCGACCACGCACGACATCCCGCTGCTCGGGGCCGAGGGTTACCAGGCTGCGTGGAACAAGCGCAGCCGGATCGCCAGGGCCTTCGGCCTGCACACGGTGCGGATCGAGCACCTGCTGAACCGCTACGGCACCCTGACCGACGAACTGCTCGACCTCATCCGCGAGACACCGTCGCTGGCCGACCCGCTGCCGGGGGCCGACGACTACATCGAGGCGGAGGTCGTCTATGCGGCCTCGCACCTGGGCGCCCTGCACCTCGAGGACGTGCTCGCCCGGCGCACCCGCATCTCGATCGAGGCCTGGGATCGCGGCGTGTCCGCGGCTCCCGTGGCGGCCCGCCTGCTCGCCGGGGTGCTCGGCTGGGACGAGGCCCGGGAACAGCGCGAAGTGGGCCACTACCTCAAGCGGGTCGCGGCCGAACGGGCGTCGCAGAAGCAGCCGGACGACGAGTCCGCCGACCGGGTGCGCCTCGAGGCCCCCGACATCGTCGCCACGAAGTAGGCCAGGGCCAGCGGATGCGGCGCGCTCGCCGCATCCGCTGGTCGTTCCCGCGTCGTTCCCGCCAGCCCGCCCGCGCCTGAACCAATTCGACGGAGATTTTGCCGATTTCGGGCCGGAATGCGCCCCACGGCGCTTTTTAGAGCAAGAGCTCCGTCGAATTGGTTAGGGCAGAGCGGTGCGGGGCGGGGCGGCCGGCGTCCGGCGAGCGTGGGAGTGCACTCCGGTAGACTGGCCCGACTGCCCTCAAGTCTCAGGAGTCGTAACCATGGTTGACGTTAGGCGGGTCAAACTTCCCGGCGTGGGAGTGCTCCACACCTTCATCACGGATGACGGCGGCAAGGTCGGCGTGATCGCCCACCGCTCGGGGCACAGCGACCTCATCACGTTCGCGGACGACGAGGGCGGGCCCGACGCCGCCAAGGTGTCCCTGCGCCTGAACGAGGACGAGGCGCACACCCTGGCCGAGTTGCTCGGCGGCACCCAGATCACCGAGTCGCTCACCGCGCTCGACCAGATCCCCGGCCTCAGCATCGACTGGTTCACCGTCGACTACGAAGACCACATCGCCGGCCAGACGCTGGGGAACCCGGCCGACCGCGGCATCGCGGGCCTCACCGTGGTCGCCGTCGTGCGGGGGGAGTCCGCCAACCCGGCGCCCGCCCACGACTTCCGGGTGTTCCCCGGCGACACGCTCGTCGTCGCCGGCTCGCCGGAGAAGGTCGCGAAGGCTTTCGCGTTCTTCCGCACCGGCGAGGTCAGGGCCAAGACCGTCGATGCGCCGCCCGGGGGCTAACCGATGAACCTCGGCGAAGACCTCATCACTCTTGGCATCCTGCTCGTCGTCGCGTACGTTCTGGGCCGCGCCGGAAAACTGATCGGGCTGCCGTCCATCCCGATCTACATGATCGTGGGGCTCCTGGCGAGCCCGAACAGCGGCTGGTTCCCGCTCAACTTCCACTCGGCGGATATCGAACTGATCGCCATTTTCGGCCTGATCCTGCTCCTGTTCAGCCTGGGACTCGAATTCGACCAGGAGGCATTCTTCGGCGACGCCGGAAAACTCCTGATCTCCGGCGGATCCTACGTGCTGATCAACATGGGCGTCGGCTTCGGGTTCGGCCTCATGGTCGGCTGGGGCACCCGGGAGGCCCTCGTCATCGCGGGGATGACCGGCACCAGCTCGAGCGCCATCATCACCAAGCTGCTGATCGAACTGCGCCGGCTGGCGAACAAGGAAACGCCGATGATCCTCGGCGTCACCGTCGTCGGGGATATCTTCATCGCGATCTACCTGGCGATCGTCTCCGTCGTGCTCAGCGGCAAGACCGAGATCTGGCCGATCGTGCTGCAGCTGAGCATCGCGTTCCTCTTCCTCGTCGTCATGTTCTCCGTCGCCCGCTGGGGGGCGAAGGTGGTGTCCCGGCTGATGCGTACCAAGGACGACGAGCTGTTCACCATCCTTTTCTTCGGGCTCGCCGTGCTCTTCGCCGGGATCGGGGAAATCATCGGGGTGACGGATGCGATCGGCGCCTTCCTGATCGGGGTGGTGCTCGGCGCGAGCACCTACCGCGGCCGGATCGAGCGCGTGGCGGTTCCGCTGCGTGACGTGTTCGGGGCCTTCTTCTTCCTCAACTTCGGCCTCGCCCTCAACGTGGCCGAATTCGGATCGGTCATCACCATCGTGCTGCTCGCCGTCGCGATGACCTTCGTGTTGAGCCTGGTATCCGGGATGCTGATGGCCAGGCTGCACGGCATGGGTGCCCGGGAGGGCCTGAATACCGCGGCGATCTTCGTGAATCGCGGCGAATTCACGCTGATCCTCGCGACCCTCTCGGTCAGCGCTGGCCTCGACCAGCGCCTGCAGCCGTTCGCCGGTCTGTACGTGCTCACCATGGCCATCCTCGGGCCGCTGTTCGCCGCGAACTCGGAGAAGATCGGGGCCGCCCTCCGGCGCCGCAGGAACGCGGTTCCGGTGCCCAGGCGCCCCGTCGACGCGATGCTGGCCGAGGAAATCGCGCTGGTCGAAGCCGTCACCGCCGACACCGGCGCCACGCCCGGCCCAGAGACCCAGCGGGCCGCCGAGCGGGTCGCCGCCCGCGCCCGTCCGGGCTCGGAGCCCGGCGCGCAAGACGAACCGAGCGCCTCCGACTCCATGCTCGATTTCGTCACCGACCGTTTCACCAGCGACGCCGGCCCGGCCGAGAAGCCGCCGCGCGACTCCGGTCGCGGCGCCGGAACAGGGGACTACTCATGACCAAGACCATGCTCCGCCCACGCTGGATCCTCGCCCTGCTCCTGGCTCTGCTGGTCGCGGCGGCCTTCGCTCTCCTCGGCCGGTGGCAGCTCGAGCGCGCCATCGCCTCCGGCGAGGTCGTGGAGCGCACCACCGAGACCGTGCAGCCTCTCGCCGAGGCCGTGCCGCCGGACGGCCCGCCGCGCGAGGCGGCCACGGGCCAGCTGGTCACCGTGGACGGGTCGTTCCTGCCCGGCGACGAGCAACTGATCAGCGACCGCTTCAACGGCGGCGCCAGCGGATTCTGGGTGGTCAGCCGATTCATCACGGCGGACGACGCCGCGAACATCGCCGTGGCGCGCGGCTGGGCGCCGACCGAGCGGGCGGCCGCCGCGGCCATCGACGAGTTCGCCGCCGCGCCGGCCGGTCAGGCGCAGACGTTGACCGGGCGGTTCGTGCCCTCCGAGGCCCCCGTCGTGCCTGACGAGACGCGCGACCCGCACACCCAGACCACCGTCTCGACCGCCGCCCTGATCAACGAGTGGAGGGATTTCACCGACCAGTCCGTCTACGCCGGGTACATCGTCGACACGGATGCCGCCGCCGGCCTGGCCAGGATCGACTCGCCCGCGCCGGTGAGCGATGCCTCCATCAACTGGCTCAACATCTTCTACGCCCTCGAGTGGGCCGTCTTCGCCGGTTTCGCCGTGTTCCTCTGGTACCGGCTCGCGCGCGATGCCTGGGAGCGCGAGCAGGAGCAGGCCGCCATCGCCGCGGCGGAGGCCGTCTAGAATTGGCGCATGCCTCTTGAACCAAAGCCCGCCGACATCCCGAAAATCTCCGGTGCGCTCCGGCTCTACCGGGTGTCCTCGATCATCACCGGTGTTTTCCTGCTGTTGCTCTGCGTCGAAGTCTTCCTGAAGTTCGTCCTTCAGCTGGAGCTCGAGGTGAATGGTCCGAACGGATTCCTCGCCCTCGTGGACCGGGGTACGGTGACCGCGTTCAACCTGAGCACGGGCATCCTGATCGTGCACGGCTGGCTGTACGTGCTGTACCTGTTCAGCGACTTCCAGCTGTGGAGCCTGATGCGCTGGTCGTTCCCGCGCTTCCTGCTGATCGCGCTCGGCGGCATCATCCCGACCCTGTCGTTCTTCCTCGAGGTGCGCGTCGACCGTGAGGTCACCGCCTTCCTGGCGAGCCGTGAGGCCGCCGGCACCGGCACCGGCACCGGTGCCGCCGCCGCGACCGAGCAGGCCCGTTCATGAGCGCCGTGGCCGCCCAGACCGGAGCCCGCCCCGTCCTGGTGGTGGACTTCGGCGCCCAGTACGCGCAGCTGATCGCCCGCCGGGTGCGGGAGGCATCCGTGTATTCAGAGATCGTCGCGCACTCGATCACCGTGGCCGAGGTCGCCGAGAAGAACCCGCTCGGCATCGTGCTCAGCGGCGGACCCTCGAGCGTCTACGCCGAGGGTGCCCCCACCTTCGACCCCGCCATCTTCGACCTGGGCATCCCGATCCTGGGCATCTGCTACGGCTTCCAGGTGATGGCGACGACCCTCGGCGGCGAGGTCGCCCGCACCGGACAGAGCGAGTACGGCGCGACCCCGGTCAGAGTCACCGACAGCAGCAACGCGCTGCTGGCCGGGCAGCCGGCCGAGCAGACCGCGTGGATGAGCCACGGCGACTCCGTGTCGAAGGCCCCCGCCGGCTTCTCGGTGCTCGCCTCCACCGCGTCGACCCCGGTCGCCGCCTTCGCGAATGACGAGCGCCGGCTCTACGGCGTGCAGTGGCACCCCGAGGTCAAGCACTCCGAGTTCGGCCAGAACGTGCTCGAGAACTTCCTGCACCGCGCCGCCGGCATCCCCGGCGACTGGAACAGCGGCAACGTGATCGCCGAACAGGTGGCCCGCATCCAGGCCCAGGTCGGCACCGGCAAGGTCATCTGCGGGCTCTCCGGCGGCGTGGACTCCGCCGTGGCCGCCGCCCTCGTGCACAAGGCCATCGGTGACCAGCTCGTCTGCGTGTTCGTGGACCACGGCCTGCTGCGGCAGGACGAACGCCGCCAGGTCGAGGAAGACTACGTCAAGGCCACCGGCGTGCGCCTGGTCACCGTCGACGTGCGGGACCAGTTCCTGACCGCGCTCGAGGGCGTCAGCGACCCGGAGACCAAGCGCAAGATCATCGGCCGCGAGTTCATCCGCACCTTCGAGCAGGCCCAGGCCGAGCTGATCCGGGAAGCGGCCGAAACGGATGGCGACCCGATCCGCTTCCTCGTTCAGGGCACCCTCTACCCGGACGTCGTCGAGTCCGGCGGCGGCAGTGGCACGGCCAACATCAAGAGCCACCACAACGTGGGCGGCCTGCCGGAGGACCTGCAGTTCGAGCTGATCGAACCGCTGCGCACGCTGTTCAAGGACGAGGTGCGAGCGATCGGCGCCGAGCTGGGACTGCCGGCCGAGATCGTGCAGCGCCAGCCGTTCCCCGGACCCGGCCTGGGCATCCGGATCGTGGGTGCGATCACCCAGGACCGGCTCGACCTGCTGCGCCACGCGGATGCGATCGTGCGCGCCGAGCTGACGGCCGCGGGCCTCGACCGTGAGATCTGGCAGTGCCCGGTGGTGCTGCTCGCCGACGTGCGCTCCGTCGGGGTGCAGGGCGACGGACGCACCTACGGTCACCCGATCGTGCTGCGCCCAGTGTCGTCGGAGGACGCGATGACGGCCGACTGGACCCGCCTGCCGTACGACCTGCTGGCGCGGATCTCCAACCGGATCACGAACGAGGTGTCGGGAGTCAACCGCGTCGTGCTCGACGTCACGTCCAAGCCGCCGGGGACCATCGAATGGGAGTAGGGGCGGCTGCCTGAACTTCCCGCCGTCAAGAAAACACCCTCGTGCTTGTGAACGAGGGTGTTTTTTTGCCTCGCGCGCGAGTGTTCCCGTTCCGGTCGAGAGTGACCGGCGCAGCGGGCACTCTCGACCGGAGCGGGAACTGTCAGAGCGGGGGAGAGCAGAGCGGGGGAGAGCAGAGCGGGGGAGAGCAGAGCGGGGGACGGCGGGCGGGGGACGGCGTGGGAGAGCGGGGCGGGGCGGGGGCGGGTATCTTTCCGGGTGGTGGAGAACGACCAACGGAAAGCGCGGGAGGTGGCGTCATGGCAGAAAAACCTGATGAGTCCGGAGGGCAGTTCGGCCCTGACTATTACGGTCGGGCGGTGACGGATCGCGACCTCGCGCGCCGGCGGTTGGAGAGGAAGCGCAAGCTGACGGGGGACCTGGTCGCCTATGTGGTGGTCAACGCGTTCCTGGTCGGAGTCTGGTTCTTCGTGGGTGGAGGTTATTTCTGGCCCGGCTGGGTGCTGGCCGGCTGGGGTGTGGCGCTCCTGCTGGACGCGTGGAACACCCTCTACCGGCGGCCGATCACCGAGGCGGACATCGACCGGGAGATGCGCAGCGGGAGTTGAGGGAAGTTGATGACGCGGCAGGTGGCCGGAACGACGGAAGGGCCGCCCCTCGGGGCGGCCCTTCCGGGTGAAGCGGTGCGGTGCTAGTTGCGCGAGATGGCGAAGAGGCGCAGCAGTTCCACGTAGAGCCAGACGACGGTCACCATGATGCCGAAGGCGCCGGTCCAGCCGTACTTGCGGGGAGCACGGTTGTTGACGCCGCGCTGGATGTAGTCGAAGTCGAGCACCAGCGAGTAGGCGGCCATCACGACGGCGAGGAGGCCGATGATGACGCCGAACGGGATTCCGGTGCCCATGAAGTCGGCGCTGCGCAGGCCGAACGCGCTCGTGTTCGCGCCGAAGGCCATCAGGCCGAAGTTGATCAGGGAGAAGACCCCGTAGCCGATCATGGCGATCATGAAGACCTTGGTGGCCCGCTTGGAGGCGCGCACCTTGCCGCTGGCGAAGAGGGCGAGGGTGACGCCGACGACCACGAGGGTGGCGAGCACGGCCTGCGTGACGACGCCGCCGTACATCTGCTCGAAGACGACCGAGATGCCACCGACGAACAGGCCCTCGGCGGCCGCGTAGGCCAGGATCAGGGCGGGCGACGGCTCTTTCTTGAAGGCGTTGACGAAGCCGAGGACCAGGCCGACGACCGCGCCGAGGATCAGCGGGATCATCGTGACCGGGGTGATGACCCAGCCGAGGGCCGCGGCCGCGAGCAGGATCACGAAGCTGAGCACCGTCTTGCGGATGGTGTCGTCGTAGGTCATCCGGTCGGTCTCCTGCGAGCCGGCGGAGGGGGCGTTGAACAGGCCCTGGAGGTCGCTGTCGGAGAGCACCTTGCCCGCTGCAACGGCGCCAGGAGCGCCGAAAGCGGCGTTTCGGGAGAATGCGGGGTTGGAGGATGCCATGGTTTCCGGGCTCACAATCGAGTGGGTTCAGGGACCAGGGCCGGACGGCACTGGAGGTTACCCCGAAGTCTATTCAGATCTGCTGAGGATCCGCCGAGATATCTGCGGCCTCAGCGGTATCCGTCTGGTCCGCGGCATCCGGCTGGCCGGCACGAGGCCTGGGCGCCCGGCGGGGCCGGCGACCGGCCGCCCAGCCGTGCAGCCACCAGGCGAGCCAGGCCGAGGCCACCGCGGTGACCGTGCCCGCGAGGTAGCCGATCCAGTTCTGGTCGTAGCTGCTCAGCGCGTCCTTGAGGATGAAGCTGACCGCGATCGGCGCGAGCAGGGCCGGGTAGCTGAGGAGGGGGCGGTGCCGCACGAACAGCCAGCAGGCCAGGAGCACGGCAAAGGCGCCGGTGAAGTCGGCGCCGCCGAGCAGAATCAGCCCGGCCAGCAGCGCGGGGATCAGCACGAGGAGCCGACGCCACAGCGCCCCCGGCAGCACGAGCCAGCCGATCACGTGCAGGGAGGGGCCGATCAGGACGAAGAGAAGGCTGTAGGTGCTGGTGAAATTCGTGGCGGCCACCCCGAGCGCGACCAGGGTCAGGCCCGCAAAATAGCGCGCGCGCGAGGAGCCCCACCGGTACAGGCGGGTCGGGGGGACGGTCCAGGGTGTCATCGCCTCGATTCTGGCAGTTCCCCGCGTAGGGTTGGAAGATGCAACCGATTGTGATCGGCCACCGCGGGGCGAGCGGTTACCGACCCGAGCACACCCGGTCCGCCTACGAACTGGCCGTTGCCCTCGGGGCGGACGCGGTCGAACCCGACATCGTGGCCACCCGCGATGGCGTTCTCGTGGTGCGCCACGAGAACGAGATCTCCGGCACGACGGATGTCGCCTCCCACCCCAAATTCCATTCTCGCCGGGTGACCAAGGAAATCGACGGCATCGAGCTCACCGGCTGGTTCACCGAGGACTTCACCTGGGCCGAGCTGCGCACCCTGCGCGCACGGGAGCGACTGCCCGAGGTGCGCAAGGCCAGTGCCACGTTCGACGACCGCTTCCCGCTGCTGCGCCTGCGGGACGCGTTCAAGCTCATCGACCGGGTCGCCGGGCGGGCGAGGCGGCCGATCGGGATCGTCGCCGAGATCAAGCACGCCACCTACTTCGACTCGATCGGGCTCCCGCTCGACGAGCTGTTCGCGGCCGAGGTGAACACCGCCGGCTGGAACGCCGGCGACGGCCGCCTCACGATCGAGAGCTTCGAACGCAGCCTCCTCGGCAAGATCTACGCGCGCGGCATCTACGGCAAGCGGATCTTCCTGCTCGAGGCGCGCGGCAAGCCGTTCGACGAGGTGGCCCGGCTCGGCCTGAAGAACGCGCCCCGGTACGCCGACTACCTCACCGACGCCGGGCTCTACGGGCTGAGCGGGCGGATCGACGGCATCAGCGTGCCCAAATCGCTGATCCTCGAGACGGATGCCGACGGGCAGGTCACCGGGGCCACCGACCTGGTCGACGCCGCACACGCCGCCCGGCTGGAGATCTACTGCTGGACCCTGCGCCCCGAGAACCGTTTTCTCGCGAAGACGTTCCGCCGCGGACGCCTGCGGGCCGACTACGGGGACTGGCAGTCCGAGTTCCGCACTATCCTGGGCACCGGCATCGACGGGGTCTTCGCCGACCATCCCGACCTGGCCGTCACCGTGCGCGACGAACTGGCGGCCGAGGACTGACCTCGCGGGCCGAACCCCCGGCTGAACGGGGCCCTGTCAGACGCACCACCTAGAATTGTGATCGATATGACGACGCTCTTCGACCCGGATCACACGCCCACCCGCGAGGTCCCTTCCGCGGCGCCCATCATTCTCGACGGGGCCGGTCACGGCCGCTCCGACGACAGCGGCTACGAGAGCCCCCTGCTGGAGGGGCTCAACCGTCAGCAGAGAGAAGCCGTCCTGTACCGCGGCCCGGCCCTGCTGATCATCGCCGGAGCCGGCTCCGGCAAGACCAGCGTGCTCACCCGCCGCATCGCCAGCCTGCTGGAGACCCGCGAGGCCTGGCCGAGCCAGATCCTCGCCATCACCTTCACGAACAAGGCCGCCGCCGAGATGCGCGAGCGGGTCAAGGTCATCCTCGGCCAGGGTGCCGACGGAATGTGGATCTCCACCTTCCACTCCTCCTGCGTGCGCATCCTGCGCCGCGAGGCCGAGAACGCGGGCCTATCGCCCACCTTCAGCATCTACGACTCGGCCGACAGCAAGGTCACCCTCAAGCGCATCATCAAGGCCCTCGACGCCGACACCCTCGGGTTCACCCCCGGCAATGCCTCCGCGAAGATCTCCAAGCTCAAGAACGAGCTCGCCGACGCCGACTCCTACGCCCGCAATGCGAACATGAGCGACCCGCAGGAGGTCATGTTCGTCGAGATCTTCCGGCAGTACACCAGCCGGCTGCGCGCCGCGAACGCCCTCGACTTCGACGACCTGATCGGGGAGACGGTCTACCTGTTCCGGGCCTTCCCGAAGATCGCGGCCCTCTACCGGCGCCGGTTTCGCCACATCCTGGTCGACGAATACCAGGACACCAACCACGCCCAGTACTCGCTCGTGCGGGAGCTGACACGCCCGGTCGAGCCCGCTCTGGCCGAGGAGATGGAGGCGCAGGGCGTGCACGTGCGCAACCTGCGCGACGCCACCGGCGGCATCCCCGGGGCCTCGCTCACCGTGGTCGGCGACTCCGACCAGTCCATTTACGCGTTCCGTGGCGCGGACACCCGCAACATCAGCGAGTTCGAGCGCGACTTCCCGGGCACGAAGGTGATCCTGCTGGAGCAGAACTACCGCTCGACCCAGAACATCCTCTCGGCCGCGAACGCCGTGATCGGCCACAACTTCGACCGCAAAGACAAGAGGCTGTGGAGCGCGGGCGGCGACGGCGAGAAGATCGTCGGCTACACGGCGTACTCCGGCCACGACGAGGCCCAGTTCGTGTCCGACGAGATCGAGGTGCTGCACCAGGCCGGCATGGCCTACCGCGACATGGCCGTGTTCTACCGCACCAACGCGCAGACCCGTGCGCTGGAAGAGATCCTGGTGCGCTCCGCGGTGCCCTACCGCGTCGTCGGCGGCACCAAGTTCTATGAGCGCGCCGAGATCAAGGATGCTCTGGCGTACCTGATCGCGGTCGCCAACCCGACCGACGAGCTGGCCCTGCGCCGCATCCTGAACACCCCCAAGCGCGGGATCGGGCCGGCCACCGAGACGGCGCTGGCCAGTTTCGCCGAGGCGAACCAGATCAGCTTCCGGCAGGCCATGCGCGACTCCTCGTCGCTGGGCCTCGGCCCCAAGGTGACCGGGGCCATCCTGAAGCTCGCCACCCTGCTCGACGAAGCGGCGGGCAAGCTCGACCCGGAGAACCCGGCCGGCACGGCCAACGTGTCCGAGCTGCTCACCTTCCTGCTCGACGGCAGCGGACTGCTCACCCTGCTCCGGAACAGCCGCGACCCACAAGACGAGGCGCGCGCCGAGAACATCGAGGAACTCGTCGCCCAGACCAAGGACTTCAACAAAGAGAACCCCGACTCGGGGCTGGTCGACTTCCTCACCCAGGTCTCCCTGGTGGCCGCCGCCGACGACCTCGACGACGCCTCCGGCACGGTGTCGCTGATGACCCTGCACACGGCCAAGGGGCTCGAATACGAGGCCGTGTTCCTCACCGGCGTCGAGGAGGGGCTGCTGCCGCACCAGATGTCGGCCAACGAGCCCGGCGGGCCCGCCGAGGAACGGCGCCTCTTCTACGTGGGCATCACCCGGGCCCGCCAGCGCCTCTACCTGTCCCTGGCGATGACCCGGGCCCAGTTCGGCGATATCAACGTGGCGATGCCCAGTCGCTACCTGCAGGAGATCCCGGTCGCCCTGATCGACTGGAAGCAGTCCCCGGGCATGGCCAATTCCCGCGGGGGCACCCAGCCCCGGGCGCTGAACGCGAGGCGGGACGGATTCGGCGGCGGCTTCGCCAAGCGCGGCGAGCCGCAGGCCCTGCCGCCAGCACCGAAACCGAAGACCGAGTGGGCCAACCGGGTGCCGAGCCAGGTGCGCGACAACGGTGACCTCACCCTGGCAGCGGGCGACCGCATCCGTCACGTCGATTTCGGCGAGGGCCGCGTCAACCAGGTCACCGGCGAGGGCACCAAACGGATCGCGCACGTTCAGTTCGACACGGCGGGCGCAAAGAAGCTCCTGATCAAGATCGCGCCGATCGAGAAGATCTAGTGGCGGGGCCGCGCGCCGCGGAGCCCGGCGCACCGGAAGGTAAGCCCGAGTCCCTGCTCGAGCGGGTGAAATCCCTCCCCGCCCTCGACCTCGAGGTGGCCTCCCGGGCCAGCATGGCCGTCGTGGCGCCCCTGATCGTGCTGGTGGCCATCGGTCGGATCGACTGGGCGGCCTATGCGTCGTTCGGGGCGATGACCTCGCTGTACGGTCGGAGCGAACCGTACCGGCTCCGGGCGCGCACGGTCAGCGTCGCGGCGGCCTGCATGCTCGTCAGCCTCGCGCTCGGGCTCTCGATGGCCGTGACCGGGGCGGCCCTGCCCGTGCTGGTGCTCGGCCTGCTGGGCGTGATCACGGCGGGGATCCTGGTGGCGTCGACGTACGGATTGTTCCCCGGAACGCCCATCTTCTTCGTTTTCGCCTACCTGGTCTGCGCCCAGATCCTGACGCCGGCGGCGGAGGTCGTTCCCCGGCTGCTCGTGGGCGTCGCAGCGGCGGCCTTCGCCTGGCTGCTGACCATGTCGGGCTGGTGGTTCCGGCGCCTGGCCGGCGACCGTTCCACCGACCTGTTCAAGCTCCTGCCCCGCGAGCCGCTCCTGCGCCCGGCCGCCGTCCGCGACCCGCAGGTGTGGTTCACCATCGCCCAGAACGCGGCCGGGGTGCTCCTGGCCGGCGCCCTCGCGATGCTGGCCGGCATCGGGCACCCCTACTGGGCCGTCGTCAGCGTGGTGGCGGTGCTTCCGCCGCCGCGGGCCGCGCACTCGATCTCCCGCGCCGTGCACCGCATCGTCGGCACCGTGCTCGGCGTCGCGGTGACCGGACTCGTGTTGCTGCCGGGGCCATCCGTCTGGGTGCTGATCGCGGTGATCGCGGTCGGCCAGTTCGGCGCGGAGATTCTGATCGGCCGCCACTACGGCGCAGCCCTGCTCTTCGTCACCCCCCTGGCGCTGACCGTCGCCCACCTGGCCGGCCCCACCGCGGTCCCGGCGCTGCTGGTCGACCGCGTGGTCGAGACCGCGCTCGGCGGCGCGGTCGCGATCCTGATCGTGCTTGCGGCGCGGGCCGTGGCCCGGCACGGCCCGCGGCACCCGGCCGCCTGAGCAGTCCGCCCCCGCGCATCGGAAGCGCACAGGTTGTTCACAGGTCGTCGATAGCGTCCCGATTGGTTGTCTCGAGAAGCTTCACTCATGAGCTTCGACACCCGCGTCACCCAACGGCCCCTCAGGGTGGCCCCGACCCCGCGCGTCCGGCCCGAATACAAGCGACGGATGCGGCTGGCCGACACCTTGCAGGTGCTCTGCTTCGTCTCCGTGGCCGTCTCGATCGCACTGTTCCTCGGCGACGGCGGGGCCGCCCGGTTCTCCACTCCCGCTGACGCGATCACCTCCCTCGGCGTGCTGACCGGGCTCGTCGGCACCGACCTGCTGCTCGTGATGATGCTCCTGGCCGCCCGGCTGCCCGCGATCGACCGGGCCTTCGGCCACGACAGCGCCATGGCGCTGCACCAGTCGCTGGGCAAGCCCGCCCTGTACCTGATCCTCGCGCACGTCGTGCTCCTGATCACCGGCTACTCGCTCGCCGGCAAGGTCACCATCTTCGCCGAGGCGTGGAGCATGATCACCCAGCTGCCGGACATGCTCCTGGCCCTGGCCGGCCTCGGTCTCCTGATCCTCGTCGTCGTCACCTCCCTCGTGATCGTGCGGCACCGCCTGCCCTACGAGGTGTGGCACATCGTGCACCTGCTCTCCTACGCCGCGGTCCTGGCCGCGCTCCCGCACCAGCTGACCTCCGGCAGCCTGTTGATCGCGGGATCGGCCCAGTGGTACTACTGGCTGGCCCTGTACACCGGGGTGGCCGGGTCGATCCTGGTCTTCCGGTTCATCCTGCCGGTCGTGCGTTCACTGCGGGCCCGGCTCGTGGTGGAGGGCGTCGACGAGGTCGGCGACGGAGTCGTCTCGATCCGTCTGTCCGGGCGCCGGCTGCGCCGGCTCAAGGCCAGCTCCGGCCAGTTCTTCATCTGGCGCTTCTGGACGCCGGGACTCTGGTGGCAGGCGCACCCGTTCTCCCTCTCCGCCGCCCCCACCGGCAACTCGCTGCGGATCACCGTGCGTGCCCTCGGCGACGCCTCCGCGGCCCTGCCCGGCCTGCGCCGCGGCACCCGGGTGAGCTTCGAGGGGCCCTACGGCCTCTTCACCGACCGGGCCAGGACCTCCCCGCGGCTCGTGCTCGTGGCCGCCGGCATCGGCGTCGCCCCGATCCGCTCGCTGCTGGAAACGGCGACGTTCCTGCCGGGGCACGCCACGGTCATCCTGCGCGCCCACACGGCCGAAGACAGCTACCTGGCCGACGAACTGGCCGCCCTCTGCCAGGCCCGTGGCGCCGAACTGCGCATCATCGCCGGCAAGCGCCCCGCCGGGCTGAACACGTGGCTCCCTGCCAAAGCGGTGTCGGCCCGGGTCAGCCTGAAGACCCTGGTGCCGCAGCTCCGCGAGTCGGACGTCTACATCTGCGGCCCGCGCCGCTGGACCGACGAGGTCGTGCGGGACGCCCGCTCGGCCGGCCTGCCCACACGACAAATCCATTTTGAAAGGTTCGACTGGTGAGAATACGAGCAGCGGCCTCGGCCGCCCTGGCCTCCGTTTCGGTGTTGGCGATCGGCTGGATGGTCGGCGCGCCGGCCGCGGAATCCCTGCAGGCCACCCTGGCCAGTGCGACCACGGCAACGACCACCCCGGCCGCGTCGACGACGCCAGCCGCGACGTCCGCAACGACACCGTCAGCAACCACGCCGACCGCGGGAACGGGGGAGGCGGCCCAGGCGCCGGCGGCAGCGACCGCGCCGGTCGCGGCCACCCCCGCCGGGGTCACCGGGACCTTCGACGGGTCGGTCGTGCAGACCCGCTTCGGCAACGTGCAGGTGTCGGTGACCATCGACAACGGCACGATCACCGAGGTGAGCGCCCTGCACCTGACCGACCACGACCCGAGATCGGTGGCAATCAGCAACCAGGCCGCGCCGATCCTGCGGTCCGAGGTGCTCACCGCGCAGTCAGCCCAGGTGCAGAACGTCAGCGGCGCGACCTACACGACCGCCGGTTACCTGCAATCGATGCAGGCGGCCCTCGACGCCGCCCAGTTCTGATGCGGCAGAACAGTCCTCTGACGCCGCCGTCGCCCGTGCTGCCGGGCGGCTCCGGTGTGGCGGCGCTGCTGGTCGAGACCATGGGGACCGTCGTCAGCATCCGTCTGGGTGCGACCGCCGGTGACGCCGCAGCACTCGACGGCGGCGCGCAACCCCGCGTCCCCGCGCTGGAGACCCGGGCCACGGTCGAGGGCGTGTTCCGGCGCTGGGACGAGCAGTTCAGCCTGTACCGGCCGGACTCGGAACTGAGCCGGGTCAACCGCGGGCAGGTTCGCCTCACCCAGGCCAGCGACACCCTCCGGGTCTGTTACGCCCTCGCCCTGGACTGGCGCGACCGCACCGACGGGGTCTTCACCCCGCACCGGGCGGACGGCGCCATCGACCTGTCCGGAGTGGTCAAGAGCCTGGCCATCCAGGAGGCGGGCGACCTGCTCGCCGCCCGGGGTGCCGGCGACTGGTCCCTGAACGCGGGCGGGGACATCCTCGTCAGCGGTCACCAGGCGCCGGGGCAGGACTGGCTGGCCGCGATCGTCGACCCGGCGGACCGGCAGGCCCTGCTCGCCTCCGTGCCTCTGGCCAGGCCGCTGCGCGCCGTGGCCAGCTCGGGCAGTGCGGAGCGGGGGGAGCACATTTGGACGACGGTCGACGGCGGGGTGTCCCCGTACCGCCAGGTCAGCGTGTTCGGCCGAGACATCGTGACCGCGGACGTGCTGGCCACGACCATCATCGCCGGCGGCGAGGACGCACTGAACCGCAGCACCGAGAACTTCGAGATCGAGGTGCTCGCCGTGCTGAGGGACGGTTCGCTGCTCGCCACACCGGGGCTGCGGGCGGGCCCCGCCTGAGCCGGGCCGAGGTGGCCGGGCACCCCGCGGGCTGCCCCCGCCGGCAGCCTTGTCGCTTCGGTTCCGGGAGCGTACCGTTGCCCGGGCGGGGGCGCCTTCGGGGTGGCCGCCGTCGAACCAGGAGGTGGTGACCATGGCAACTGACCCGGACGGGCTCTGGCCGCGGCGAGCGGATGCCGCGAGCGAGGGAGTCGACGAGGAGCGCGAAATCGACGACATCGACCGCACCCTCGAAGAGGACCTTCTCCCCGAGGAGGAAGAGGAAGGCGAGGCGGAGTGGATGGCCGACGCCGACCAGCGCCCGGTCGGCCTCGACGATGAGGAGGACCGCGCGGAGGACCGCGCGGTCGACGAGGACCGCATCGAGGACCGCACGTTCGAGGCCGGCGAGGACGAACTCCAGCGCTAGCCGCTCAGCCGAGCCCGAGCAGCCGGTGGTGCGGGTCGAGCGTGGCCAGCATGCGGCCGCAGATGTCGCTGAGTTGGGACACCTGCCGGGCGCTGAGCGCGTCGAAGACGACCGATCGCACCTCTTCGACGTGGCCGGGGGCGCTGGCGAGCACCTTGGCCCAGCCGGCATCCGTCAGCGTCGCGATCGAGGCGCGCCCGTCCCTCGGCGAGGCGGCGCGGGTCAGGAGGCCTTGTGCTTCCAGCCGGGCGATCACATGGGAGAGTCGGGACAGCGAGGAATTGGTGCGGGAGGCCAGCTCGGTCAGTGCCAGCGACCGGTCGGCGCACTCCGAGATCATCGCGAGCACGTAGTACTCGAAGTGGCTCAGGCCGGCATCCCGTTTCAACTGCTGCTCGAGGCGGTTCGGCAGCAGCATCGTCACGGCCATCAGCCGCAGCCACGCTTCTCGTTCGTCGTCGGTCAGCCAGCGCGGTTCGGTCATGGCCCGATTCTACCGCTAACTTGACGTTTCAACTAAAACCGCCCGCTCTGCCGGCCTCGCCGAACCGTGAGTTGCGCTCCCTTCCCGGGCTCGAAGAGGGTCGCTTCTCACGGTTCGGCGAGGGGTCGTCGGGCTGCTCGCCGAACGGATGCCCGACCCGTCAGTCTCCCCTTCCCCGGGCTGCTCGCCGAGCGGACGCCCGCCCCCTTTCGCCGAGCCGTGAGTTCGGCCCCTCGATCACGTCGGGAGAGGAGACTTGCTCACCGTTCGGCGCGAGCGAGAGGGTGGATGCGGGCGCCGCGCCGCGCCTGGGCCCGGCGCAGAAGGGCTGCGAGCCCGCGCCAGCCGAGCAGGAACACCCCGAGCACGATCGTCGTGACGATGACGAAACTCAGCTGCACGCCCTGGCCGCTCACCAGGCGCAGCAGCATTCCGCCGGCGACGGCGGCCAGCCAGATACCGACGCCGGTCCAGACGATCCGCTGCGGGCTGCGCCAGGCGCGCAGGGCAACCCAGCCGATGGCCAGCCCGCCGAGGAACGGCCACCACGTGCTGAGCGCGCCGAGCAGCCCCTCGCTGTGACTGGCCCGGCCGATCAGGACGAAGACCAGGACCAGCGCGGCGTCGAGGCCCGCCGAGACAAGGACGGTGGACGCGCGGACTCGCTGGTTTACCATGCCTCCAGCCTACGGCGGCCGTGGATCGGGCCGCGGGGCCGGCCAGGGCGTCGGTCAGGCCGCGGTGCCGGCCTGGGAGTCGAACAGACCGAGGTGCCGGTCAGACCGAGGTGCCGATCAGGGAGCCGATCGCCCAGGTGACGCCGAGCGCGAGCAGGCCGCCGACGAGCACCCGGGAAATGGCGCGGGACTTCGGGCTCCCGCCGAGGTACGCGCTCAGCCAGCCGGTGATGACCAGGGCGACCGCGACGGCGAGGAAGGTGGCCGGCAGACGCCATTCCGGCGGCGGCAGCAGCACCGCCAGCAGTGGCAGGACCGCACCGACCGTGAACGCGATCGCGGAGGCGTACGCGGCGTGCCAGGGGTTGGACAACTCCTCGGCCGAGATGTGCAGTTCCACCTCGAGGTGCGCCGCCAGAGCGTCGTGCGAGGTCAGCTCGAGTGCCACCAGCCGGGCCGTATCCGTGCTGAGACCCTTCGCCTGGTACAGGCCCGCCAGCTCGGCGAGCTCCTGATCCGGCATGTGCTCGAGTTCCCAGGTCTCCTTGGCGATCAGGGCCCGCTCGGTGTCGCGCTGGCTGCTCACGGAGACGTACTCGCCCAGGGCCATCGAGATCGCGCCGGCGAGCAGGGCGGCGACGCCCGCGATCAGGATCGCCGCGGCATCCGTGGTCGCCGCCGCGACGCCGACCACCAGGGCCGCCACCGACACGATGCCGTCGTTGGCGCCGAGCACCCCGGCCCGCAGCCAATTCAGGCGCGAGGCATGGTCGGCGGAGTGGGGTTCGGTGCCGTGCTCCGGTTCAGTCATGTCTGCATCCAACCAGTCGGATGCCCGGAGCGCCAGCACGAACCGGCGGGCTTTTTGAGCCTTCGCGCGGTCTGCGGCCCGCGCGGCCAGCCGGGCGGTGTTCGCGATGCCCGTGTGGGACGCTAGAGTTTGAAACGGTACGTATGTCTTGATGTCGAGCTATTTGCGGCGCGGGCATCCGTGCCCATTGCCCCTCAAGACCTTGCAGGAACGCTTCGACGCGGATTGGAAGAGCAGCGTGGATCTTTACGAATATCAGGCACGAGACCTGTTTGAACAGTATGGAGTCCCGGTTCTTCCGGGCATCATCGCGGACACTCCGGAGGAGGTGCGTGCTGCAGCCGAGAAGCTGGGCGGCGTTGTCGTCGTCAAGGCCCAGGTGAAGGTCGGCGGCCGCGGCAAAGCCGGCGGAGTGAAGGTCGCGAAGACCCCCGACGACGCAGAGGCCGCCGGTCGCGCGATCCTTGGCCTGGACATCAAGGGCCACACCGTCAACCGGGTCATGGTTGCCGGCGGAGCGCGCATCGCACAGGAGTTCTACTTCTCCGTGCTGCTGGACCGCACCAACCGTTCCTACCTCTCCCTCGCCAGCTACGAGGGTGGCGTGGAGATCGAGGTCCTCGCGGTCGAGAAGCCCGAGGCGCTCGCCTACACCGCCATCGACCCGATCGCCGGCATCGACCTGGCCACGGCCCGCGAGATCGCTATTGCGGCGAAGTTCCCGGACGAGCTGGTCGACAAGGTCGCACCGGTCTTCGTGCAGCTCTACACCGTGTTCAAGGGTGAGGACGCGACCCTGGTCGAGGTCAACCCGCTCGTGCTGACCGAAGAGGGCGAAATCATCGCGCTCGACGGCAAGGTCACGATCGATGAGAACGCCGGCTTCCGCCACCCGAAGCACGCCCTCCTCGAGGACGCGGCCGCTGCGGACCCGCTCGAAGCGAAGGCCAAAGAGAACGACCTCAACTACGTCAAGCTCGACGGCGAAGTCGGCATCATCGGCAACGGCGCCGGGCTCGTCATGAGCACCCTGGACGTCGTCGCCTATGCGGGCGAAAACCACGGCGGCGTCAAGCCGGCCAACTTCCTCGACATCGGAGGCGGAGCATCCGCTGAGGTCATGGCGGCCGGACTGGACGTCATCCTCGGCGACCCGCAGGTCAAGGCCGTCTTCGTCAACGTTTTCGGCGGCATCACCGCCTGTGACGCCGTCGCCAAGGGCATCGTGGGCGCGCTCGCCGAACTCGGCAGCGCCGCCAACAAGCCGCTCGTCGTGCGCCTCGACGGCAACAACGTCGAGGAGGGCCGCCGCATCCTCGCCGAGGCCAACCACCCGCTCGTCACACTGGCCGCAACCATGGACGAGGGCGCCGACAAGGCCGCCGAACTCGCCCACGCCGCGAAGTAAGGGATTTTCGAACATGTCAATCTTCCTCAACAAGGACTCCAAGGTCATCGTGCAGGGCATCACGGGCGGTGAGGGCACCAAGCACACCGCCCTCATGCTCAAGGCCGGCACCCAGGTCGTCGGCGGCGTCAACGCCCGCAAGGCCGGCACCACGGTCGTGCACGGCGACGTCGAACTGCCCGTGTTCGGCACGGTCGCCGAGGCCATGGAGAAGACGGGCGCGGATGTCTCCATCGCGTTCGTTCCGCCGGCCTTCACCAAGGACGCCGTGATCGAAGCCATCGACGCCGGCATCCCGCTGCTCGTCATCATCACCGAGGGCGTCCCCGTGCAGGACTCCGCCGAGTTCTGGGCGTACAACGTCGCCAAGGGCAACAAGACCCGCATCATCGGTCCGAACTGCCCCGGCATCATCACCCCGGGCGAAGCGCTCGTCGGCATCACGCCGGCGAACATCACCGGCAAGGGCCCGGTCGGCCTCGTCTCCAAGTCGGGCACCCTGACCTACCAGATGATGTACGAACTGCGCGACCTGGGCTTCTCCACCGCGATCGGCATCGGCGGGGACCCGATCATCGGGACCACCCACATCGACGCGCTCGAAGCGTTCGAGGCTGACCCGGAGACCCTCGCCATCGTCATGATCGGCGAGATCGGCGGCGACGCCGAGGAGAAGGCGGCCGAGTACATCAAGGCCCATGTCACCAAGCCGGTGATCGGCTACGTCGCCGGCTTCACCGCCCCCGAGGGCAAGACCATGGGCCACGCCGGCGCCATCGTCTCCAACGGAGCCGGAACCGCCCAGGGCAAGAAGGAGGCCCTCGAGGCCGCCGGGGTCAAGGTCGGCAAGACGCCGAGCGAGACCGCCACCCTGCTGCGAGAGGTGCTCGCAGCGCTGTAGCACCGGTGCCGGTTCCCACCGGAATCCGTTGATCGGGCCCGCCTTCCAGGCGGGCCCTTTCTCGTCTCCCCGGCTCGTGCGCTTGCTCCTGCCCGTGCTGCAGCTCCTGCCCCGGTGCCCTGACGAATTCGACGGAGATTTTGCCGAAATCGGGCCGAAACCGCGCCCAGGCGGCTGTGGGGAGCAAAATCTCCGTCGAATTGGTGAGTGCGCGGCGGGGGCTGGAAAGCCGGTGCGGGGGAAAGGGTAGGCTCCGACCGGATGAAACGCTTAACGACAGCCCTGCTTGCCGCACTCGAGGCGCTCATTGTCGTAGCCATCGGGTTGGGCATCTCGGCCGTCCCGCTGACCGTGCTGTGGGCCACGCAGTTCGGCCTCACCGTGGACGGGCTCGTGTTCTGGCGCGCCGCCGTCGACGTCTGGCTCCTCGGCAACGGGGTGGACCTGGCCGTGCAACTCGACCCGGCCCTCGTGGCCGCCCTCGGCCTGCCCGGGGCGGACGCCCCGTTCCCGATCACCATCGCCCTGCTCGGGTTCGCGCTGCTGGCCGCGTCGTTCGGCCTCCGCACCGGCCGGCGGGCCGCGGAGACTCCCTTCCGGTGGGTCGGTGCCACGGCGGCCGTGCTCACCTACGCGCTGTTCACGATCCTGCTCGCGGCCACCGCCGGCACGGATGCCCTCCGCCCCGCCCTGCTGCAGGGGATCCTCCTGCCCACGGCGATCTACGCTGCCGGGGTGCTCCTCGGCGCAGACCCTGGGCTCCCCGGCCGCGTCCTCGGCCGCTTCGTCGACGCGCTGCCCGGACTGCTGCCGACCCGGGTGCCGGCCGCCCAGCGGGCCACCCTGCCGGACACGGTGCGCACGGTCGCCGGGGCAGCGCTGCGGGGCGGGACCGCCGCCGCCGCCGGGGTCGTCGGCGTGGCATCCGTCGTCGTGTGCGTGTTGATCCTTGGAAACTTCGCGACCATCATCGGCCTCTACGAGACGGTGCAGGCCGGCATCCTGGGCGGCATCGTGCTCACCCTGGCCCAGCTGGCCCTGATTCCGAACCTGGTGATCTGGGCGGCCTCCTGGCTGGTCGGACCCGGCATCGCCGTGGGCGCGGGCAGCAGCGTGTCCCCGATCGGCACCTCACTCGGAGCCGTACCGGGGCTGCCGATCTTCGGCGCATTGCCGCACGGCAGCCTGGCGTTCGGGTTCCTCGGTCTGCTCGCGCCGGTTGTGTTCGGTTTCCTGGCCGCGGTCATCATCCGCCAGCGCACGCCTCACCGCGGGGCCGCCGCGCCCCACCTCGCCCAGCGGCTGCTCACGGGCCTCGGCACCGGTCTCGTCGCCGGCGTCCTGCTCGGGCTGCTGGCCTGGTGGTCAGGTGGCGCCCTCGGACCCGGCCGGCTCGTGGAGGTCGGCCCTAATCCGCTCCTGGTCGCCGTTTTTGCCGCCCTGGAGGTCGGGATCGCGGCCTGCGCCGGGCTGCTGACCCCCGAGCCCCGTGCGCTGGTGCGCAGCCGGTCGACGGGTGCCGCGACGGGTGCCTCGACGAGCCGCGTGAACGAGGCGACCAGCGCCGGCCGTCTGCTCGGTCGACTCCGGGACCTCCGCCCGCCCCGCTAGCTCCACAGCCACAGGCCCAGGCCCAGCCGCCGCCGCTAACTGGCCCGCCCCGGCACGCCCCGGCCGGCCCCGTCAAACGGTAGGCTCGTCCCGTGCTGTCATTGGTCGTGTTGATCTCAGGCGGGGGATCCAACCTTCGCTCCCTGCTCGAGGCGTGCCAGGACGCCGACTTCCCCGCGCGGGTGGTGGCCATCGGCGCCGACCGCGACGCGGACGGACTGGAACTCGGTGAAGAGTTCGGCATCTCCTCCTTCACGGTCCCGTTCACCTCGCATCCGTCCCGGGACGCCTGGGGCGACGAGCTCCTCGCGCAGATCAGGCAGTGGACGCCGGACGTGGTCGTGCTCAGCGGCTTCATGCGCCTGCTGCCGCCTCGGGTGGTGGCGGCCCTGTCCCCGAACCTGCTCAACACGCATCCGGCGTACCTGCCCGAGTTCCCCGGGGCCCACGGCGTGCGCGACGCCCTCGCCGCCGGGGTCGCCGAAACCGGCGCCAGTCTCATCGTGGTCGACACCGGAGTCGACGACGGACCGATCATCGCGCAGGAACGGGTGCCGGTGCTGCCGGGCGACACCGAGGCATCCCTGCACGACCGAATCAAAATCGTCGAGCGTCGCCTGCTGGTGCAGGCGGTGCGCGATATCGCCACCGGACACGTCGACCTCAAGGAGCATTCCCACATATGAGCGGTCCCACCAACGCCCAGAGCCTGTACCGCGACCGGGATGTCGTGCCCGTGCGGCGCGCCCTCATCTCGGTGAGCGACAAGACCGGGCTGGTGGAGCTGGCGGCCGCCCTCGCGGCGACCGGCGTCGAGATCGTGTCGACCGGTTCGACCGCGGCGACGATCCGCGCGGCCGGCCACGACGTGACGGATGTCTCCAGCGTCACCGGATTCCCCGAATCCCTCGACGGCCGGGTGAAGACCCTGCACCCGGGTGTGCATGCCGGCATCCTCGCCGACCTGCGCCTGGAATCGCATGAGGCGCAGCTCGCCGACCTCGGCATCGCCGCGTTCGAACTCGTCGTGGTGAACCTTTACCCGTTCGTGGAAACGGTGGAGTCCGGGGCGTCCCCGGCCGACGTGATCGAGCAGATCGACATCGGCGGCCCGGCCCTCGTGCGCGCCGCCGCGAAGAACCACGCGAACGTCGCCATCGTGGTGGACCCCGACAACTACGACGAGATCATCGCCGCGGTCGCTGCGGGCGGCACCGCGCTGAAACTGCGCCAGAAACTGGCCTCGCTCGCGTTCGAGCACACGGCGGGCTACGACCTCAGCGTCTCCGCCTGGTTCACCGAAAACGTCTACGACCAGTGGCAGGACGACAGCGCGGCCCAGGGCGAGGAGATCCTCGAGGAGTTCGACGCCGTCATCGGTGACGCCCTCGACGCGGAGATGCCGTTCCCGGACACCCTCCTGATCGAGGCGACCCGCAGCGCCGTGCTGCGGTACGGCGAGAACTCGCACCAGGCCGCCGCCCTCTACGTCGGCGACGGCGGCCAGGGCATCGCCCAGGCCGTGCAGCGCCACGGCAAGGAGATGTCGTACAACAACTACGTCGACGCGGACGCCGCCGTGCGTGCCGCCTTCGACTTCGCCGAACCGGCCGTGGCCATCATCAAGCACGCCAACCCCTGCGGCATCGCCGTCGCCAGCCCGAAGACGCCGGACTCGATCGCCTCCGCCCACAAGCGCGCCCACGACTGCGACCCGATCTCCGCGTTCGGCGGGGTCATCGCCGCCAACCGCACGGTCACGCTCGCCATGGCCGAGACGGTCAGCCAGATCTTCACCGAGGTGCTCGTGGCCCCCGGGTTCGAGCCGGCCGCGTTCGAACTGCTCAGCGCCAAGAAGAACATCCGTCTGCTCGAACTGCCCGCCGACTACCAGCGTTCCTCGCTCGAGCTGCGCCAGATCTCCGGCGGCCTGCTCGTGCAGGAGACGGACTCCTTCGAGAACCTCGACTCCGGGACGTGGACCCTCGCCGCCGGCGACGAGGCCGACGCCGCCACCCGCGCGGACCTCGAGTTCGCCTGGAAGGCCTGCCGCTCGGTGAAGTCGAACGCCATCCTGCTGGCCCGCGGCGGGGCATCCGTCGGCGTCGGAATGGGGCAGGTCAACCGGGTCGACTCCTGCCACCTCGCCGTGCTGCGCGCCGGCGACCGGGCGGCCGGTTCGGTCGCGGCCTCCGACGCGTTCTTCCCGTTCGCCGACGGCCTGCAGGTGCTGCTCGAGGCCGGGGTCACCGCGGTCGTGCAGCCCGGCGGCTCGGTGCGCGACGAGGAAGTCATCGCCGCGGCGACGGCGGCCGGCGTCTCGATGTACTTCACCGGGGAGCGCCACTTCTTCCACTGAACGGAGAGGGCTGCCCGCCGGCTGTGGGCGCCGAGTGTCGGGTTCATCTGGTGCCGGTGCGGCTGATTCAGGAGATCCGCGGATGCCGCCGGTCGACTGCCCGGAATCCCGGGCGGTCGATCGCGCGGCATCCGTTCGTTCCTGAATTGGCCACACGGCGGACTCTGGCACCATTGAAGGGTCCGTGGCCGCAGCCGACGTCACGGCAGGAAGGACGGCCGTGTCAGATCTCGAGGGGTTCATCCAACCGGATTACCTGATCGCCCTGGCGGTCGCGATCGTCGGGGCCGTCGTGGTCACGGGGATCACGGCCCTCGCGTTCCGGGTCGCGGCCCGCCGCAAGACCTGGGCCCGCACGTTGGTCGGGCTCGTGCGGGTGCCGTTCCGCCTGACGCTGCTCGTGGGTGCGATCTGGTCGGTCAACACGCTGTTCCTGCAGACCACGACCGACATCGAGCGGCTGGTCGACTTCATCTTCCGCGCCCTGTTCATCGCCGCGTCGGCCTGGCTGGTCTGCGCGCTGCTCTACTTCTTCGAGGAGCTCTCGGCTTCCCGGTACCGCGTGGACGTGCGGGACAACCGCGTCGCCCGGCGCGTGCGCACCCAGCTGCGGATGCTGCGCCGTATCGGCGTCGTCGTGATCGTGATCTGCGCGATCGGGGCCGTGCTGCTCAGCATCCCCGGCGCCGCCACCCTGGGGGCGAGCCTGTTCGCATCCGCGGGCCTGCTCAGCGTCGTCGCCGGCCTTGCGGCGCAGTCCACCCTCGCGAACGTGTTCGCCGGCATCCAGCTGGCCTTCAACAACGCCCTGCGCGTCGACGACGTGGTCATTGTGGAGACCGAGTGGGGCAAGATCGAGGAGATCACGCTCACCTACGTGGTCGTGCACATCTGGGACGACCGCCGGATGGTGCTGCCGTCGACCTATTTCACGACGAACCCCTTCCAGAACTGGACCCGCCACAACAGCGAGCTGCTCGGCGCGGTCGAGTTCGACCTCGACTGGCGCGTGGACCCCGCCGGGATGCGCGAGGAACTCGACCGCATCGTCGCGCAGACCGAACTCTGGGACGGCCGCGTGGTCGTGCTCCAGGTGACGGATGCCGTGGGCGGCTTCGTGCGGGTCCGCGTGCTGGTCTCCGCCGCCGACGCCCCCACCCTGTTCGACCTCCGCTGCCTCGTGCGCGAGAACCTGATCGACTGGATCAACACGCACAACCCCGAGGCGCTGCCCGTGGGCCGGATGGAGCTCCGGCGGGAGCCCGCGCGTGACCAGGCCGTCGCCCGCGCGCCGAAATCGCCCCACCCCGTCACCGCTCCGATCGGCCTGTTCTCCGGCGACGAGAGCGCCAAGGCGCGGGCGGCGGAGTTCACGGCGGCCATTCCCGTGCAGAAGGGTGCGTCGGAGGAGCACTGAGGCGGCTTCGGAGGGCGGCCGCAGGCAGCCGGGCTCGCGGCGCAGGAGGCGTGCACCGGGCGGGCGGCGCGGCTATTCTGGTGCAGTCGACGCGCCACGATCGCGCCGGCGCAGCCAGCCCACAAGGCCGACCAGCAAGGAGAACCACCATGACTCTCACGCACCCCAACCCCTCGCTGGACGCGCTGATCGGCATCCCGTTCACGCACGAGCGCGTGCTGATCACCACCGGCATCCGCTCGGGCCTCGTCATCACCGTGGCCGTGCACTCCACCCGCCTGGGCCAGGCCCTTGGCGGCGCCCGCATGTGGCAATACGAGAACTGGACGGATGCCGTCGCCGACGCCCTGCGCCTCTCGGCCGCGATGACGCTGAAGAACGCGGCCGCCGGGCTGCACCTCGGGGGCGGGAAGTCCGTCATCCACCTGCCGCTGGACACGGAACTCACCGACGCCGAGCGGCGTGACGCCATGCTCGACCTCGGCGACGCGATCGAGAGCCTGCACGGCGCCTACATGACGGCCGAGGATGTCGGCACGAACGCCGAGCTGATGGCCGTCGTCAAGGAGCGCACCGACCACGTCTGCGGCCTGCCGGTCGCCAGCGGCGGCGTCGGCGAGCCGGCCGAGGCGACCGCGGCCGGCGTGTACGCGAGCATTGTCGCCACCCTCGAGGCGCTGTTTGGCAGCCGGGAGGTCGCCGGCCGGCACCTCGTCATCGCCGGGCTGGGCCAGGTGGGCGGACGCCTCGCCACCCGACTCGCGGCCGCCGGCGCCCGGCTCACGGTCAGCGACGTCAACCTCGCCCGGCAGGACTTCGCCGCCGAACTCGGCGCGACCTGGGTGCCCGTGGACGAGGTACACCACGTTCCGGCCGACCTGTTCGTGCCCTGCGGCCTGGGCGGCGTGCTCAACGCCCGCGTGATCGGCGAACTCAACGTGCTCGGGGTCGTCGGCGCCGCCAACAACCAGCTCGCCCAGCCTGAGGGGGCGGCCCAGCTCGACGCCCGGGGCATCCTCTGGGCGCCCGACTTCGTCGTCAACGCCGGCGGGGTCATCTACCTCGCGCTGGCGAGCGAGCCGAACGCCGACCTCGACGCGGTCGCCGCCCGGGTCGAGGCGATCGGCGACGTGGTCACGCAGATCTTCACGGATGCCCGGGGCCTGGGCATCACGACCCTCGCCGCCGCCGAGCGCCTGGCGGCCGCGCGCCTCGACGCCGCCCGGTAGCTGGGAGCCGCCGCGGGCCCGCGTGTCGCCGGCCGTCCGCGT
>NZ_SOGU01000085.1:0-44650 GCF_004403275.1 Cryobacterium sp. TMT4-10 | reverse complement strand
CGGGGCCCAGGCACCCGCAGCGGCCGTCCGTCCGGCGCCGGCCGCCCAGCCGGCTCCCGCTGCGGCTAAGCCGGCTGCTCCGGCTCCGGCTCCTGCGCCGGCTCCGGCTCCTGCTCCTGCGCCGGCACCCGCACCTGCGCCGGCTCAGCCGGCCGCCTCGGCACCGACCCCCAACGCGAGCGCCGTCGACACGGCACTGAACTTCGCCCGTCAGCAGCTCGGCGACCGCTACCAACTGGGCGGATCCGGTCCCGACGTCTGGGACTGCTCCGGCCTGACCAAGGCCGCCTACGGTGCGGCCGGCGTCTACGTCGGGCCGCATTCGGCGACCGCGCAGTACCGCACGATGGCCAACCAGGGCCGGCTGGTGTCGTTCAGCCAGGTTCAGCGCGGCGACCTCGTCTTCTGGGGCGGCGGCGGCGACTACTACCACGTGGCCATCTACGTGGGCGGCGGGCAGGTGCTCGAGGCTCCGGACGTCGGCAAGCCGGTGCGCATCCACAGCATCTGGTCGCCCGGGGACGTAGCCCCGTACGTCGGCCGGCCCACCGGCTGACCCCGACCCCTCATCCGGCCGGCCCTTCTACGCCGAACCGTGAGAAAAGCCCCTTCCCGGACTCCGGGAAGGGGCTTTTCTCACGGTTCGGCGAGTGTGTGTGGGTGTTGGAGGAGCGGAGGCTAGTGGCCCTCGGTCGCCAGCTTCTCGATCCCGTCGCGCACGATCTGGTCGGCTTCGGCGGCGTCGCCCCAGCCCTCGGTCTTGACCCACTTGCCGGGTTCGAGGTCCTTGTAGTGCTCGAAGAAGTGCTCGATTTCCTTGCGCGTGTACTCCGGGATGTCCTTGACATCCTGGATGTGGTCCCAGCGCGGGTCGCCGGCCGGAACGGCGATGACCTTCGCGTCTGAGCCGCCGTCATCCGTCATGTTGAACACGCCGACCGGACGCACGGAGAGCCCGACGCCCGGAAAGAGCGGGAAGTCGAGCAGCACGAGAACGTCGACCGGGTCGCCGTCCAGGCCGAGGGTGTTCTCGAAGAAGCCGTAGTCGGTCGGGTAGACGAAGCTCGTGTAGAGCACCCGGTCCAGGTAGACCCGGCCGGTCTCGTGGTCGACCTCGTACTTGTTACGGCTCCCACGGGGGATTTCGATTACTGCGTCGTATGCGGCCATGGCCTGTTTCTCCCTTGATCAAAGTCTGCCGCTAACGTTACTGGATGGAGTCCCCCCGCCGTCCGAGGCTCAGCCCGGCCATCGCCGATGTGCGGCGGATGGTGCGTGAGCTGCTCCCCGAGGCCGGTCTCGTGCTGGTCGGGCTGAGCGGGGGAGCCGACTCGCTCGCCCTCGCCGCCGCCACCGCCTTCGAGGCGTCGCGCGCCGGCCTGGGCGCCGGGGCGGTCATCGTCGACCACGCGCTGCAGGCCGGCTCGGCCGAGGTCGCCGCCGAGGCGGCCCGTCAGGCCGGTGCGCTCGGCCTCGACCCGGTGCTCACCCTGCGGGTCACCGTCGACGAAGGCGCGGGTGCCGGCGGGCCGGAGGCCTCCGCCCGCCAGGCGCGGTACGCGGCGTTCGACCGGGCGCTGGCGGAGACCGGTGCGAGCCACGTGCTGCTCGGCCACACCCTCGACGACCAGGCCGAGACCGTGCTGCTCGGGCTGGCGCGGGGCTCCGGCCCGACCAGCCTGCAGGGGATGAGCGCCGTCAGCGGGCCGTTCCTGCGGCCGCTGCTGGGCATTCGCCGAGCCGTGACGCGCCGGTTCTGCCTCGACGTCGGACTGACGCCCTGGCAGGACCCCCATAATCTCGATCGAAGATTCGCGCGGGTGCGGGTGCGGCACACCGTGCTGCCGCTGCTCGAGGACGAACTGGGCCCGGGCGTCGCCGAGGCGCTCGCGCGCACGGCCGACCACCTGAGGGAGGACTCCGGCGCCCTGGACGACCTGGCCCGGCAGCGGGCCGAGGAGCTCTGCGAACTAAGTACGGGCGGCGTGCGGCTGGCGGTGAGCGGGCTGGAAGCGAACCCGCCCGCGCTGCGGCAGCGGATCATCCGTTTCGCGGTAGAGCGCGAATTCGGCGCATCCCTGGAACGGGTGCACACGCTGGCCGCGCTTCGGCTGGTCACCGACTGGCACGGACAGAAGGCGCTGGACCTGCCAGGCGTTAGAGTTGTACGGCAGGACGGTTGGCTGATTTTCGCCGCGCCTGGACACACTCCAAGCAAAGGAACATCCCGCTCCCATGGAACCCCGCGACATTGAAGGCGACCTCACCGAGATTCTGATCGATGAGGAGCAGATCCGGGCCAGGCTCGCCGAGCTGTGTCGCGTGATCGAGAAGGACTACGCCGGCAAGGACCTGCTGCTGGTCGGCGTTCTCAAGGGCGCGGTCATGGTCATGGCGGATCTGGCCCGCGAACTCGTGCACCCGATCACGATGGACTGGATGGCGGTGAGCTCCTACGGCTCCGGCACGCAGTCCAGCGGCGTCGTCCGCATCCTCAAGGACCTTGACACCGACCTGCACGGGCGGAACGTCCTGATCGTCGAGGACATCATCGACTCCGGGCTGACGCTCTCCTGGCTGCTCGCCAACCTCAAGTCGCGCGGACCCGAATCCGTCGAGATCTGCGCGCTGCTGCGGAAGCCCGCCGCGGCTCGCGTCGACATCGACGTGAAGTACCTCGGATTCGACATCCCGAACCAGTTCGTCGTCGGCTACGGCCTCGACTTTGACGAGCGCTACCGCAACCTGCGCTCGGTCGGCGTGCTCGCCCCGCACATCTACGCCTGACCCGCACGGAGCGCTGACACCCTGGCGCTGACACACATAGCGCTTTGGGCGAACACACGGTTCCCGCTCAGTGGCGGCAAGGTAGCCTGTGACCACGATGAACGTCAAGAAGCTACTGCGCGGGCCGCTCCTCTACATTCTGCTGGCATTTGTTGCCGTCTGGGTAGGGTCGAGCCTCATTACCATGTCGGGATTCAAAGAGATTTCGACCCAACAGGGGCTCGAGTTCCTCAAGGACGGGAAGGTCTCCGAGGCCAAGATCGTCGACGGCGAGCAGCGCGTCGACCTGACCCTGACCAAGGCCGATCCGAAACTCGGCAGCGAGGTGCAGTTCTACTACGTCGCCCCGCGCGGCGAGGAGATCATCACCGCCGTCACGAACGCAGACCCGAAGAACGGTTTCACCGACGAGGTGCCCAAATCGAGCTGGTTCCTGTCCCTGCTCGGGATCCTGTTGCCGCTGCTGCTGATCGGCGTGTTCTTCTGGTTGATGCTCTCCGGCATGCAGGGAGGGGGCAACAAGGTCATGCAGTTCGGCAAGTCCAAGGCCAAGCTCGTCTCCAAGGAGAGCCCCCAGGTCACGTTCGCGGATGTCGCGGGCGCCGACGAGGCGATCGAAGAACTCGAAGAGATCAAGGACTTCCTCAAGGAACCGGCCAAGTTCCAGGCCGTCGGCGCGCGCATCCCGAAGGGCGTTCTGCTCTACGGCCCTCCCGGCACCGGAAAGACTCTCCTCGCCCGCGCCGTGGCCGGTGAGGCCAACGTGCCCTTCTACGCCATTTCCGGTTCCGACTTCGTCGAGATGTTCGTCGGCGTCGGCGCGAGCCGCGTGCGCGACCTGTTCCAGCAGGCCAAGGAAAATGCCCCGGCCATCATCTTCATCGACGAAATCGACGCCGTCGGGCGCCACCGCGGCGCCGGCATGGGCGGCGGTCACGACGAGCGTGAGCAGACCCTCAACCAGCTCCTGGTCGAGATGGACGGCTTCGACGTCAAGGCCAACGTCATCCTGATCGCTGCGACGAACCGTCCGGACATCCTCGACCCGGCGCTGCTGCGCCCCGGCCGGTTCGACCGTCAGATCGGCGTGGACGCCCCCGACATGCTCGGACGCAAGCGCATCCTCGAGGTGCACTCCAAGGGCAAGCCCATGGCCCCCGGCGTCGACCTCGAGGTGCTGGCCCGCAAGACTCCCGGCTTCACCGGCGCCGACCTGGCCAACGTGCTGAACGAGGCCGCCTTGCTGACGGCCCGCTCCAACGCCCAGCTGATCGACAACCGCGCCCTGGACGAGGCCGTCGACCGGGTGATGGCGGGTCCGCAGCGCCGCAGCCGGGTCATGCGCGACAAGGAAAAACTGATCACCGCGTACCACGAGGGCGGCCACGCGCTGGTCGCGACCGCGATGCGCAACACCGACCCGGTGACGAAGATCACGATCCTGCCCCGCGGTCGCGCCCTCGGCTACACGATGGTGATGCCGGTCGAAGACCGCTACTCCGTCACGCGCAATGAGTTGCTCGACCAGCTCGCCTACGCCATGGGCGGCCGGGTGGCCGAGGAGATCATCTTCCACGACCCCACCACCGGCGCCTCGAATGACATCGAGAAGGCCACGTCCACAGCCCGCAAGATGGTCACCGAGTTCGGGATGAGTTCGGCCGTCGGCCCGCTCAAGCTGGGCCAGGGATCCGGTGAGGTCTTCCTCGGCCGCGACATGGGCCACCAGCGCGACTACTCCGAAAGGGTCGCCGAGAGCGTCGACGCCGAGGTGCGCCAGCTCCTCGAAGACGCGCACGACGAGGCCTACGAGGTGCTGAACACCAACCGGGAGATCCTGGACCGGCTGGCCGCGGCGCTGCTCGAGCACGAAACGCTCGACCAGCACGCGCTGGCCGATATCTTCGAGGGCGTCGTCAAGCTCCCGACCCGGCCGCAGTGGCTGTCCAGCGACAAGCGCCCCGTCTCCGACCAGCCTCCCATCCCGATGCCGGCACCCAAGATCTCCGCCCCGACCGGCGTGCTCGACGGCGACGCCGTCGCGAGCAAGCCGGCCCGCACGCCGGCCCGCAGCCCCCGTCCCGCCACCGCCTAGGTCGCGCCGGTGGCAGTAGACAGGGCGCGGATCGAAGCCGCGGTCGCCGAGATCATCGCCGCAATCGGCGAGGATGTCGCCCGGCCGGGGCTCGAGGCGACGCCCCGGCGGGTAGCGGAGTCCTACGCTGAATTCTTCGCGGGGCTCGACGTCGACCCGGTCGACCACCTGCGCGACACCATCCCGGTGGGACCCCACACGGGCGAGCTCGTGCTGCTGCGGGACATCGCCTTCCGGTCGGTCTGCGAACACCACCTGCTGCCGTTCCTCGGCACCGCCCACCTCGCCTACCTGCCCGACGAACGCGTCGTCGGGCTGGGCAAGCTGCCCGCCGTGGTCGACACCCTGGCCACCCGGCCCCAGCTGCAGGAGCGGCTGACCGAGGAAATCGCCGAGGCCCTGCACACGGGGCTCCGGCCGCGCGGGGTGCTCGTGGTCCTCGACGCCGTGCACGGCTGCGTGACCGCCCGCGGCCCGAGGCAGTCCGCCAGCTCGACCGTCACCATGGCCAGCCGCGGCGAGCTGTCCGAGCCCGCCGCGCGCGCCGAGATCATGGCCCTGATCGGGGCCGGGCGGTGACGCCCCCGCATTCGTCGGCGCCGACCCCGCCGAGGACCCTGGTGATGGGGGTGCTCAACGTCACCCCGGACTCCTTCAGCGACGGCGGGAAGTGGGCCTCCACGGATGCCGCCATCGCCCACGCCCTCGCGCTCACGGGCGAGGGGGCCGATTTGATCGATGTGGGCGGCGAGTCCACTCGCCCCGGCGCCGGCCGCGTCTCGCCCGCCGAGGAGCAATCCCGGATCATCCCGGTGATCACCGAACTGGCCCGCCAGGGTCTCCGGATCAGTGTGGACACCCTCAACTCCGGCACCGCCGCGGCGGCCGCCGCCGCCGGCGCGAGCGTCATCAATGACGTCTCCGGGGGACTGGCCGACCCGGTGATGGCATCCGTCGCTGCGGACAGCGGGCTCACCTACGTGGCCATGCACTGGCGCGGACACGCCCGGAAGATGGACGCGCTGGCCCGGTACGGCGATGTCGTCGCCGACGTGCGCGCCGAACTCTCCGCCCGGGTGGAGGCGCTCACCGAGGCCGGCGTGCTGCGGGGCAACATCGTGCTCGACCCCGGTCTGGGCTTCTCGAAACTGCCCGAGCACAACTGGCAACTGCTCGCGCACCTGACGTCCTTCGCCGACCTGGGGCTTCCCGTGATGGTGGGCGCGTCCCGGAAACGGTTCCTGGCCGGGGCGCTCCCCGCCGACGTCGGCCTCTCCGAGCGCGACCTGCCGACCGCGGTGGTCAGCGTGCTGGCGGCCCAGGCCGGCGCCTGGGCGGTTCGCGTGCACGACGTCGCGGCGACGCGCACGGCACTGAACGTGCTCGCACTGGTCGACTCGGCCACAATGGAACTATGAGAAGCGACTCCATCACGTTGACCGGGCTCCGAGTCAACGCGCATCACGGCGTCTACGACTTCGAGCGTGAGAACGGTCAGGACTTCGTCATCGACGTGACGGTCTGGCTCGACCTGCAGCGGGCCGCGGCGTCCGACGACGTGACCCAGACCATCCACTACGGCGAACTCGCCGTCGAGGTCACCGATGCAGCCCGGCACAACCCGGTCGACCTGATCGAAACCGTGGCCGAGCGCATCGCCGCCGTGGTCCTGGCCCACGACGTGGCCGAGCGGGTGCAGGTGACGGTGCACAAGCCGCAGGCGCCGATCTCCGTGCCGTTCACGGATGTCGCGGTGCAGATCCTGCGGACCCGCGAATGAGCGGGCAGCCGGCGCTGCTGGCCCTCGGGAGCAACCTCGGCGACCGGGCGGCCACCCTCGCGGCGGCCGTGAACGAGCTGGCCGGGATTCACGGGCTCGAGCTGACCGCCGTGTCCCCGGTGTACGAATCGGTCGCGGTGAAGCCGCACGGCGTCGACGAGAACGCGCCCCGGTACCTCAACCTGGTGGTGGGCATCCGTTACGACGGCGACCCGCACACCCTGCTGGACGCCGTGAACGCCATCGAGAACGACCACGGCCGGGTGCGCGCCGAGTGGTGGGGTGATCGCACCCTGGACATCGACATCATCGCCTTCGACGACCTCGAAATCGATGACGCCCGCCTGACCCTCCCGCACCCTCGGGCCTGGGAGCGCGACTTCGTGCTGGCCCCGTGGCTGGACCTCGACCCCGAGGCCGTCCTGCCGGGGCACGGCACGGTGCGCGCGTTGCTCGCCGCCGTCGGCTCCACGGTGCGGCCCTACCGTCTGCCGCACGACATCGGCGGCGCCCGGTGAAGCGCACCCGCGCGACACCCGTCATCGCCCTGACCATGCTGGGCCTGGTCGTCGGCTTCCTGGTCGAAATCACCTCGGCGGCGACCGGGGCCGCGATGGTCCTGCCCCCGGCCACGCTGCCGGTGGCCCTGGTCGGCATCGCCATCGCCGTGGTGGCGCTGGCGTGGCCGATCCGGCAGGCGACCCGGGGCAAGGTGCGCCGGCACGTCAACCCCTTCCTCGCCATGCGCGTTGCCGTCCTGGCGAAGGCCTCAGCGCTGAGCGGGGCGCTGATGCTCGGCTTCGGCCTCGGCATCGTGCTCTACGCCCTGACCCGGTCCGTGATGCCGGCGGCAACGTCGGTCTGGTCCGCACTCGGGATGGCGCTCGGGGCCGCGATCCTGCTGACCCTCTGTCTCGTCGCCGAGCACTTCTGCACGCTCCCCCCGGACGACGAGGACGACGAGCAGGGCGGAATACGTGCCTGAGACCGCCGGACGACTGGACCTGCCCGAGGCGGGTGAGTGGAAGCGCGTCTCGCCCAGGTACGTGGTGGTGGAGATCGTCGGGACGGTGCTCTTCGGCCTGGCCCTGTGCGCCGCAGCCTCCGCGCTGTGGCTGGTCGCGGACGTGCAGTGGGCGCCGTACCTGCTCGCGGCCATCATCGTGATCACGGCGGTCACGGTCGCGTTCGAACCGCGCCGGGTGCGCGCCATCGGCTACCAGCTGCGCCAGGACGACCTGCTCTTCCGGCGGGGCATCATGTTCACCCGGTTCGTGTCGGTTCCCTACGGGCGGATGCAGCTGGTCGACATCACCCGCGGACCGATCGCGCGCCGGCTGGGACTCGCCGACCTCAAGTTCGTGACGGCCGCCGCCTCTTCCGGAGTCCTCATCCCCGGGCTCACCGAGGCGGATGCGGAGAGCCTGCGCGACGCTCTCGTCGAACTGGCCGAGAGCCGTCGGGCCGGACTGTGACCGAGCTGGCCGACGGGGAGTGGCACCGGCTGCACCCGGCCAGCCCCCTGCTGCGCGGCGGAATCTTCATCGTCGCGGTGCTCGGCTTCATCGTCGCGAACCTGCGCGAACGCCTGGTCGACTTCTTCCTGGGGGTTCCACGCTACGGCGGTGACCCGATCGACGAGATCCTCGAGCGCGGCGCCGTCGGCTGGGCCCTGCTCGGACTCACGGCCGTGCTGATCGCGATCCTGGCGGGCTTCTACCTGTCCTGGCGCATGCACACCTTCCGGGTCACCGGCGAGGTGGTCGAGGTGCGCAGCGGCCTGGTCTTCCGCAGCAACCGCCGTGCCCGCCTCGACCGGATCCAGGGCGTCAACATCGTGCGCCCCTTCGTGCCGCGCCTGTTCGGAGCCGCGAAGCTCGAGGTGAGCGTGGCCGGCCAGGACGCGAACGTGCAGCTCGCCTACCTGGGGTCGGCCAACGCGGACCAGCTGCGCCGGGACATCCTTCGCCTCGCGTCAGGTCTGCGGCAGCCCGCGCCGGTGCAGCCGGGCGCCGCCGCTCCCCTCGAGGGTGCCGCCGCCGTGGTCCCCGGCGCGGGAACCCCGGCCGGGCTCGGCGCGTTCGCCGCCCACCGGGCCGCCGACTTCTTCGCTCCCGAGCTTGACCCCGACGCGGCGCCGCCGGAATCCGTCGTGCGGATCCCGCCCGGACGGCTGATCGGCTCCGTCCTCTTCAGCAGGTTCACGGTCTTCCTGGTCCTGGCGGCCATCGCCCTGGCCGTCTTCGGCTGGACCGCCGACACCGGCGGCTGGCTGCTCGTGGTCATCCTGCCGGGCCTGATCGCGAGCGTCAGCTTCTACTTCTCCCGCGTCACCAGGTCGCTGCGCTACAGCATCGCCGGCACCGCCGACGGCGTGCGGGTCGGGTTCGGCCTGCTGACCACCAGCAACGAGACCCTGCCGCCGGGCCGCATCCACGCCATCCGTGTCTCCCAGCCCATCCTCTGGCGCCCGTTCGGCTGGTGGCAGGTGCACATCAACACGGCCGGCCACTCCACGAACAAGGGCGCCGGCGGCGAGGCCGACACCACGACGCTGCCGGTGGGCACGCTCGCCGACGTCGCCCGGGTACTCGAACTGATCCTGCCGGGGTTCGACTCCGCGCCTCAGCAGGCCCTGATCGAGCGGGGGCTCCGCTCCACGGGGGGCGACGACGGCTTCACGAACGCGCCGCGCCGCGCCGCCTGGCTGCTGCCGTTCTCCTGGCGCCGCACCGGCTACGCCCTCTCCGAGGGGGTCGCCCTGCTCCGCCGCGGCGTGCTCTCCCGGGAGCTGATCCTCGTTCCTCTGGCCCGGCTGCAGAGCGTGGGCATCAACCAGGGCCCGGTCGAACGGATGCTGCGCCTCGCCTCCGCGCGCCTGCACACCGTCGCCGGACCGGTGGTGGCGACCCTCAGCGTGCTCGACGCGGGCGAAGCCGTGGCGTTGTTCGAGCAGGTCTCGTCCGGAGCGATCACGTCCGCCCAAGCGGACACCACCCACCACTGGAACCTCCCGAACGGAGCCCTCGAATGAGCCAGCGTCCCGGCCGCCTCGGAATCGGCATCATCGGGGCCGGCCACGTCGGCCCCATCCTCGGCGCCGCCCTCGCCGGCGCCGGCCACGCCATCGTCGGAATCTCCGCGATCTCCCAGGCCAGCCGCGACCGGGCGGAGGCCATCCTTCCGTTCGTGCCGATCCTCAGCGTGCCCGAACTGGTCGAGCGCAGCGAACTGGTCATCATCGCGGTACCGGACGCCCAGCTGGAGAGCCTGGTCAGCGGGCTCGCCGCAACCGGCACCTGGCAGGCCGGACAACTCGTGCTGCACACCTCGGCGCGCTACGGCACCGCGGTGCTGGCGCCGGCGCAGGCCGGCGGCGCCATCCCCCTGGCCATTCACCCGGCCATGAGCTTCACCGGCACCAGCATCGACCTGGCCCGTCTGGCCGACACCTACTTCGCCGTGACCGCGCCGACCCCGGTGCTGCCGATCGGGCAGGCCCTCGTCGTGGAGATGGGCGGCGAGCCCGTGATCGTCGCGGAGGCCGACCGGGCCCGGTACGCCGAGGCCGTGGAGACCGCGACCGCGTTCTCCACCTCGATCGTGGAGCAGGCCACCGGGCTGCTCTCGGGGATCGGGATCGAACATCCGGGGGCCGTGATCGCCCCCCTGATGCGCTCGGCGATGGAGAATGCGCTGGCCCGCACCAGCCCCGACCGGCTCGACCTCTCGCACCTCGAGGGGCTCGGGGGTCCGGCCGGACTCGACCCCCCTGACCGGCCCGACGACCGCGACGATTTCGACGAATGATTCAACCGCAACACACCGGAGGACGAGTGAACGTGCTCACCACACCAGAAGTAATCACCAGCATCGACGAGTTGCGGAGCCGCTTGGCCTCCGCACGGGAGCGGGCCGTTCCCGGCGACGCGCGGATCGTCCTGGTGCCGACCATGGGCGCCCTGCACGCCGGCCACCTGACCCTGGTGCGCCGCGCCCGCAGCCGGGGGGACATCGTCGTGGTCTCCATTTTCGTGAACCCGCTGCAATTCGGGGCGGGAGAGGACCTGAACACCTACCCGCGCACCCTGGACGCGGACGTCGCCGCCCTGACCGAGGAGGGCGTTGACTTCGTCTTCGCCCCGACCAGCCAGGTGATGTACCCGGCGGGCGCAGCCTCCACCCGGGTCACCGCCGGCGCCGTGGGCGCGCTGTACGAGGGCGCCGCGCGCCCCGGCCACTTCGACGGCATGCTCACCGTGGTGGCGAAGCTGTTCAACATCGTCGGCCCCGACCTGGCCGTCTTCGGCCAGAAGGATGCCCAGCAGGTCTTCCTGGTCGAACGGATGCTGGCCGACCTCGACTTCCGGCTCGCCCTCGAGATCGTGCCGATCGTGCGCGAAGAGGGCGGACTGGCCCTCTCCAGCCGCAACCGCAACCTCGATCCCGCCCAGCGCCTGGCCGCACGGTCGCTGAGCGCCGGTCTCGACGCGGCGGCATCCGCTGCCCCCCAGGGCGTCGCCGCCGCGCTGGCCGCGGCCCACGCGCGGATCGACGTTCAGCCGCTGGTTAAACTGGACTATCTCGTTGTCGTGGATCCGCGGACTTTCCTTCCGGTCGGCGCCGACCACGTCGGGCCGGCCCGGATGCTGGTCGCGGCGCTGGTCGGGAACACCCGACTGATCGACAACGTGGCCCTGGACATCCCCTAGACGGAGAACCGCATGAGCGAGCAGCAGAACCCCGAACCGACCGACGCCGAGAACGCCGCGGCAGCCGCAGCAGCGGAGGCCGAAAGCAACGAGCAGAAGCTCGTGCGCCTGGCCAAGCGTGACCGCTTGAACGCCGCCGCGACCGGCCCCGGCGGCGGTGCCTACCCGGTGTCGGTGCCCGTGACCGACACGATCCCGGCCGTCCGCGCGCGCTTCGGCGACCTCGAAGCGGATGCCGTCACCGGCGTCACCGTCGGCCTCGCCGGCCGCGTCGTGCACCTGCGCAACACCGGAAAGCTCTGCTTCGCCAGTCTCCAGTCCGGCGACGGCACCCGCATCCAGGTCATGGTCTCCCTCAGCGAGGTGGGCGAGGAGTCCCTCGCCGCCTGGAAGGACCTCGTCGACCTGGGCGACCACCTGTTCGTCTCCGGCGAGGTCATCTCCTCCCGCCGCGGTGAGCTGTCGATCATGGCGGCGGAGTGGCAGGTCGCCGCGAAGGCGCTGCTGCCGCTTCCCAACCTGCACACCGAGCTCAGCGAGGAGACCCGGGTGCGCAGCCGGTACCTCGACCTGATCAGCCGCGAACAGGCCCGCCGCAGCGTCGTGCAGCGCTCGCAGACAGTCGCGAGCCTGCGCCGCACCTTCACCGAGCGCAATTTCATCGAGATCGAGACGCCGATGCTGCAGGTCATGCACGGCGGCGCATCCGCCCGCCCCTTCACGACGCACAGCAACGCGTTCGACACGGACCTGTACCTGCGGATCGCCCCCGAGCTGTTCCTCAAGCGAGCCGTCGTCGGCGGCATCGACCGGGTCTATGAGATCAACCGCAACTTCCGCAACGAGGGCGCCGACTCCACCCACTCGCCCGAGTTCGCGATGCTCGAGGCCTATGAGGCATACGGCGACTACAACTCCATCGCCGACCTCACCCAGACCCTGATCCAGGATGCCGCGCTGGCCATCGCCGGCTCGCATGTGGTGACCTGGGCCGACGGCACCGAGTTCGACCTCAGCGGCGACTGGGACCGGATCGGCATGTACGACAGCCTGTCCGCGGCCGTCGGCTACCTCATCTCATCCGAAACCCCGCTCGCCGAGCTCCAGACGCTGGCCGACCGGGAGGGCCTGGAGATCGACCACCCCATCCACGGCAAGTACGTCGAGGAACTGTGGGAGCACTTCGTGAAGGGCGGACTGACCCGCCCCACGTTCGTGATGGACTTCCCGATCGACACCAGCCCGCTCGTGCGCGGCCACCGGGAGACCGCCGGCGTGGTCGAGAAGTGGGACCTCTACGTGCGCGGCTTCGAACTGGCCACCGGCTACTCCGAGCTCGTCGACCCGGTCGTGCAGCGGGAGCGCTTCATCGAGCAGGCCCGTCTCGCGGCCGGCGGAGACCCGGAGGCGATGCGCCTGGACGAGGAATTCCTGCGCGCCCTCGAGTACGGGATGCCGCCCACCGGCGGCATGGGCATGGGCATCGACCGCCTGCTGATGGCGTTGTCCGGCCTCGGCATCCGGGAGACCATTCTGTTCCCGTTGGTGAAATGATGGACGCATGAGCATCACGCCCTCCGACACGCCGAACCCCCACACGCCCGCCTCCGGCACGCCGAACCCCCACACGCCCGCCTCCGGCACCCCCGCGCCCGGCGAGCCCACCGAATCCGGCTGGCCCCGGCGGAACGGGCCCTCGCGGAACCGGATCGTGGTCTGGATCATCGGCGGCGGCATCGGCCTGTACCTGGTCGTCACCGGCCTCTACGGCATCCTGGTCAAATAGGAAGTCGCCGCGCCCGCGGGGCGGTCTGCCCGGCGGAGTGCGGGGCGAGCTCCTGGTGCAGGATGAGGGCGGCCGCGCCGACGGCGGCGGCGTCTGCGACGTGGGCGGAGAGGCGCACCTGCACGCGGTGCCGCGCCCGGGCGAAGAACCCCTCCGCCAGGCGGCGCTCGGCCGCAACGAGGTAGAGCGGGCCGGCCGTGGCGAAGGAGGGGCCGGCCAGCACGATCGAGTCCAGGTCGAGGATGTTGGCGACCGCGACGATGGCCGTGGCCAGGTGGTCGGCCGACCGGGTGATCAGCTCCAGGGCGAACGGGTCGCCGTCGACGGCGGCCGCGGCGACGAGCTCGAAGTCGAGGAACGGGTCTCCCTCGGGGGACAGCTCAACGGCCGACCGGCGTCCCTCGGCGAGACCGGCCCGCGCGCTGGCCGCGATCGCCTTCGGCCCGGCGAGGTCCTCCACGGTGGCTCCCGGTCCCGCCCCGTCGGGGGCGCTCACCCAGAGCTGGCCGATCTCGCCGGCGTTCGAGCTGGCGCCGCGGTAGACAGTGCCGCCGAGCACGATGCCCGATCCGATCCCGGCGCCCATGTAGACCGTGCAGTGCGCCGCCGTGCCGGCGATGGAGCCGCTCCAGAACTCGCCGATGGCAGCCGCGGTCGCGTCATTGTCGATGGTGACCGGAAACCCGGTCGCGCGCCGGACCGCGTCTCGGATCGGGAAGTCGCGCCAGGCCGCCAGGGTCGGAGGGGCGAGCAGGCTCCCGGAATCAAGGTCCAGCGGGCCCGGGGCCGCGATCCCGATGCCGACCACGCGGCCGGGCGCGACGCCCAGCCCGGTGAGGAGCGCGTCGACCTGGGCGGCCATCCGTGCCACCGTGAGGTCGGGATCGCTGGGCCCGACCCCACGGATGCGGGTGCCTCCCACCAGAGCCCCGCTCAGGTTCGTGACCACGAAGGTGATGAAGTCCGCGCCGAGCTGGATTCCGACGGCGAAGCGGGCGTCCGGGTCGACCTCGAGCAGCACCCGCGGCTTGCCGCCGGTGGACTCGCTCCTGCCGGCCTCCCGCACCAGGCCCTCCCGGATCAACTGCCGCACCACGGTGGACATGGTCGCCTGGGTGAAACCCGTGCGTTCGGCCAGTTCGACCCGGCTGATCGGCCCCGCCGACCGGATCAGATCGAGGACCAGGCCGCGGCTCGTGGCGGTCGTCAACGCCGCGCGGGGCTTCGGTATCCGTCCTCCTTCTGGCACCGGGCAAGCTTAGCCATCAACACTTCACAAAGCCCCCGGGTCGAGCCGAACAGCCCCGTGGACCTGTGCCCTCGCCCACCGTTTTCCCGTATCGTTGGAGGGACTATGGACAACTTCTGGGTCAGCGCATTCTGGTCGCTCCTGCCCACCATTCTGGTCGGGCTCATTTTCTGGGTGATCATGCGGTCCATCCTGCGTGCCGACCGAACGGAACGTAAGGTATACGCCCGGATCGAGGCGGAAGAGCGCGCCAAGCTCGGGCTCGACAAGCCGGTCACCTAGCACCGCATGTTCGGCATCGATGTCTCGACCGTCATCCTGGTGATCGCCCTGGTGGTCGATTTCGCCATCCGTGTCGTTGCGATCATCGTCGTGCCCCGCAACCGACGGCCGACCTCCGGGATGGCCTGGCTGCTCGCGATCTTCTTCCTGCCGTTCATCGGCGCACTGCTCTTCCTGATGATCGGCTACCGTACCCTGCCGAGGAAGCGCCTGGAGATGCAGGAGGAGATCAACCAGTTCATCCTCGACAGCACCGAGGGCATCGACCAGGTGCGCCGCGACCATCCGTGGCCGCCGTGGCTGGAATCGGTCGTCGAACTCAACCGCACGCTGGGGTCCATGCCGCTGGTCGGCGGCAACGAGGCCCGGCTGCTCGGTGACTACGAGGGCACTTTCGCCGAGATGGTCACCGACATCGACCAGGCACGCAATTTCGTGCACGTCGAGTTCTACATTTTCTCGCTCGACAGGACCACGGCGCCGTTCTTCGACGCCCTCGAGAACGCGGTCAAGCGCGGCGTCACGGTGCGCGTGCTGATGGACCACATCCAGTCCATGCGGAAGCCCGGCTACCGGGCGACGCTGAACCGGCTCACCGCCTCCGGAGTGAAGTGGGAGCTGCTGCTGCCGCTGCAGCCGCTGAAGGGCAAATGGCAGCGTCCCGACCTGCGCAACCATCGCAAGCTGCTGATCGTGGACGGCACGGTCGGGTACATGGGGTCACAGAACGTCATCGACCGCAGCTACAACATGCCCGCCAACATCCGTCGCGGACTGCAGTGGAAAGACCTCATGACACGGGTCGAGGGGCCGATCGTCTCCGGACTCAACGCGATCTTCATCACGGACTGGTACAGCGAGACGAACGACCTGCTCACCCGCGATATCCAGCCGGTGTCGACCGAGGTCGTTCCGCATTCGCTGGACTGTCAGGTGGTGCCCAGTGGGCCCGGGTTCGAGGGCGAGAACAACCTGCGGCTGTTCCTGGCGCTGCTCTACTACGCCCAGGACAGCATCATCATCACGAGCCCGTACTTCGTGCCGGACGAATCGATCCTGTACGCGATCACGACCGCGACCCAGCGCGGGCTGAACGTGGAACTGTTCGTGTCCGAGGTCGCCGACCAGGCCCTCGTCTACCACGCGCAGCGCTCCTACTACGAGGAACTCCTGCGGGCCGGCGTGAAGATCTTCATGTACAAGGCGCCGTACGTGCTGCACGCCAAGCACTTCACGATCGACGACGAGGTGGCCGTGATCGGGTCGAGCAACATGGACATGCGCTCGTTCAGCCTCAACTTCGAGGTGTCGATGATGGTGCGCGGCCGCTCATTCGTGCAGCAACTGCGCGCGGTGCAGGACGGCTACCGCGCCGACAGCCGCGAACTGACCCTCGAGGAGTGGATGAAGCAGCCGCTGCGCTCCACGGTGCTCGACAACCTCGCCCGGCTGACCTCCGCGGTGCAGTAGGAGCCCCTTGGCACTCGTCACCGGGCGATCGGCTCTGCTGATCGCCCGGGTTCGGCCTGCTCTGTGGCTCGCGCCGGAGCTGCCGGTTGCCGGCCGCGCACGAAGAAGATCACGGCGATGATGATCAGTGCCACGATGGCCGCCAGGCCGAAGACGAGATTGGAGACGCCCGAGGAGGCGTTCAGCACGAAGGACTCGGCGGCGAACTGCTCGCCGATGGTCAGGATGCCACCGAGTCCGGCCGTGCCCTCGGTCAGCAGGAGGAGTGCTCCGATTCCGATCGAGAGCAGGCCGGACACGACCAGCAGCCACGAATTCTGCCAGCGTCCGATCCGCACCATTCGCGGCCGCAGCCAGCCGCGCTCCGCGATCCTCAGGCGGTTCCAAACCAGCGCCAGCACGAACAGGGGCACGGTCATTCCCAGCGCATAGATCGCCAGCAGGATGCCGCCGTAGGCGGCGTTTCCGCCGACGGCGGCAACCGTGAGGACCGATCCGAGAATGGGGCCCGCGCACACCCCGGCCACCCCGTAGACCGATCCCAGGAGGAAGACCGAGGCCGAGGAGGTGCCCTCACCGCCCCCGTCCCTGGCGAACGCCGGAAGCCTGATGCCGATGAGCTGGACCAGTCCGAGGGCGATCACGAGGGATGCGGCGACGGCCACGAACCCGGCGCGGTTCTGCGTCAAAAACGCTCCGAGCGTGCCGGCGAGGACACCGATCGGCACGAGTGTGGTGATCAGCCCCAGGTAGAAGAGTCCCGTGCGGGCCAGGAGCTTCGTCGGCGTCGAGAACGCGTAGGCGAAGAACGCGGGAAGGAGCAGGACCGAGCAGGGGCTGAGCAGGGTCAGGACCCCGCCGATCAGCGCGCCGGCGTAACCGATATCCATTATTCGGCGGCTTCGGCGAGTTCTCGATCAATGGCCTGGCGGAAGGCCTCGACGGGTTGGGCGCCGGAAATGGGCGTGTCGTTGACGAGAAACAGCGGTGTTCCGGTCGCGCCGAACGAGCGAGCCTCGTCGGTGTCCCTGGTGACAGCCGCCAGTAGCGCGGGGTCGGCCAGGTCGCTCTCGAAACGAGCCATGTCAGGCACTCCGATGTCGCGGCCGATCTGGAGCAGACGCTCCCGCGGCAGGGCGAGGTGGGCTCTCTCGGGGGCATCCCGGAACGTCGCCTCGTTGAACTCCCAGAACAGGCCCTGCGCCCCGGCTGCCCGTCCCGCAACGGCGGCGTCAATGGACTCCTGGCCGAAGACCGTGAGATCCCGCCATTCGATGCGCACCTGGCCCGAATCAACATATTCGCCGATGAGCAGCGGGAGGGTCTCTCGGGCGAAGACGGCGCAGAACGGGCAGCGGTAGTCCGAATACTCGACCAGCACCACCGGGGCATCCGTGTCACCCCGCGCCGTCGGATCGCCGTCAATTCGACGGGACATGTCGAAGGCCGGTTCGGAGCCTTGCTCGTCGGCGCCGGCTGGGGGCGATGCCTGCTCTGCCGTGCCGGACTGGGCCGCGAAGCCGACCCCGAGGACGACTACAATCGCGACAGCGCCGGCGATCAGGTAGACAAGGCCGCGTCGGCGGGAGCCCGACGACGCGTTCTTGGGTTGCGCAGATGCCATGGTCGTCGCCCTCCCGGATTTTGATGAGACATTTACAATGTATAGACATTTAGTGAGAAAGGACAGCCGTGGCAGCACCTGCCCAGCCAGGCGCACGCGCTCATGATCCGTCTGAATCGGCCCCGCGCAGGCCGCTCTGGGAGAGCATCGGCGCGGACCTCGCGGTTCGCGTTGCCCGGGGAGAATTCGCGGACGGATTCCCCGGTGAGCTGGAACTGGCCGCGACCTATGGCGTCAGCCGGGGTACGATCCGCAGCGCCCTTCGCCCGCTCAGGGAGACGGGGTCGGTTACCGCTCAGAGGGGCAGGAAGCCCCGGGTGATCGTGGGCGGCCTGGGCAGCGCCTTCGGCCCGGTCTACAGCCTGTTCGCATCCGTGCAGGAATCCGGGATGACCCAGCGCAGCGTTGTTCTGGAGCGCCGGCTGGTCACCGATCCGGCCGTCGCCGAACGCCTCTCGCTGCCGCCGGCCCAGGAGTTGTTCAAATTGTCTCGATTGCGTCTCGCAGACGAGGAGCCGTTCGCGGTCGATCACGTCTGGCTCCCCGCTGACCGGGTCCGCCCGCTCCTGAGCGTCGACTTCGCCGCAACCGCGCTCTACAAGGAGCTGCGCGAGCGATGTGGCATCACCGTGGACGGCGGGGTTGAGGAGCTACGCGCCGACACCGCCTCGGCTCTGGACGTCGAACGTCTCGGCTGCGCCCCCGGAGCCCCTATTTTTCGGATCGAGAGAATCGGCTACCAGCGCGGAGCCGCCGTTGAACTGCGTTGCAGCCACATTCTGGGCGAGCGGTACTCCGTGACCGCCACCTTCGGGGCGGGCGTGCCCTCGTAGGCCGATGTGCAGTGCCGTGCCGGGTGCGGGCTAGTCGACGTCGTCGCGGCTGGGCGGGGGCGGCCCGGAGCCGACGGCCTCTGAGCCCACCGGCCCCGCTCCAACCGTGACACCCTCAGCCGGTATTTCGGCCGTCTCGGTCAGGTCGGTCGGTTCCGTCGGCGCGTCGGGAGTGAGGGGCGGCACCTCGTCCGGCGGGCGCTGCAGCAGCTCGAGCAGCAGCACCACCAGAAGGGCGAGCACGCGGTCCAGATGATCACGGCCGGGGTGAGCGGTCGCCAGAAGATCGCGACCGCGGCGGCCGCCACGCCGACCGCTGCCCGGATGTAGCGCCGGGCCCGGTAGAGCCAGACGCCAGCCCGCCCGGTGGTCACGCCGCTCCGCGCGGCGGAGCCGCGCAGGCTTCGGGCCCCGTCGCGGGTCAGGCGACGAACGGCGATCGCCCCGCGGAACGGGCCGGCCAGGTACGCGACCACGGCGACGGTCACCGCGGCCAGGCCCACCGACAGCGCGGTGGCGTACACGAGCGGCACGAGCGGCACGAGCGCGTCATAGACGGTGCCGGCGAGGTCGGCCGGCAGATCGGCGGGCGATATAGCGTTGACGAAGAGGATGCGGCCGACGGAGATCCCCGCGGCCAGCAGAGCCATCGAGAGACCGAGAGTCACGCCCGCCCAGATCAGGGCGCGCGACTTGCGCCTGGCCACGAGCACGCCGGCGGCGATCAACAGCAGGCTCACCCAGGGCAGCACGGCGCCGAGAACGTCGAGGAGCTGGTACGCGGTTCGGGCCTGCACGAGGGCATCCGCCTGCGCGATCGGGATCGTGCGATCGACCTCCGGGATGTTCGCGGCCAGGCCGAAGCCCTGCGCCACAAGCTGCTTCTTCACCTCGGCGATGATCGGCCCGAGCTGGATCCCGACCTCGCCGGTGCCGCTGATCACGAGCGCGGAGGAGGTCTCGCCCTCCAGCGCCGCGACGATCTGGGTGTGGCTGAGCCGCAGGGCTTCCTCCCAGACCTGCGCGAACGCATCCGAGGTGACGACCCGCTCGGCGCCGGAACGGATGAGGGATTCCACTCCGCGCACGGCCGGCGCCTCCAGCAGGGCGAGGGCGTCCTGCGCCCGGGGCGGCAGGTTGAGGCTCGAGAGCCCGTCGAAGAGGTCTTTCGTCACCCCCTGGATATCGACCTTCTCGTCGACGACGGTGACGATCTCATCGACCAGGTAGGCCTGGAATGCGGGATCGTCGGCCAGCGGCGCAACGGTGGCCACGAACGTGTTGGTGTCAGTCACCACGTTGCGGGTCCAGTGGGCCACCACGGCGACCGGCGCCAGCAGAACGCCGACGGTGACCAGCAGCACCGCCAGGAACGCGCGCCATCGGTGGCGGGAAGGGGGAGGAGTGCGGGGGGGGCGGCGAGGCCGGGAAGGGGAACGGTCTCTGCGCCGGCCGCCGCGGCGGCCTCTGCGGCGTCGAGGTGCTCTCGCAGCCGCGCATTCTCGGATGACAGCCGGGCCAGCGCCGCTTCCGTGCTTTCCGCCGCAGCCGTGCTTTCCGCTTCGGGACTTCCGGTCCGGTCCACTGCCTCCGCCTCTCGCCTGCGATTGTCACGGCCCCCCGGGGCGCGTTCCCCGCCACCGTTCGGAGTCATTATTGCGCTCGCCGGTCGATGCGTAAGGAGCGCGCGGCCGGCCGCGGCGGCGGGTACCTATGAGCCGCGACGGCGGGTGCCTATGAGCCGCGACGGCGGGTGCCTCGGCGGGTGCGCGGCGACATCCGTCACGCCTGCCCATGTCGCCCGCCCCCTGCCCACGCCGCACCCCTGCCCATGCCGCCCCCCGTACCCGCGCACCGCCGAGCTCGCCACTTCCGGTCGAGTTCGCCCGGCATGCCTGGCGAACTCGGCCGCAACGGTCGAACTCGGCGATCTCTCGGCCATGTCTCGGCGGGTGCCTCGGGGCCGCGGCGGCGGGCGCGGCGGCGGGTGCCTCGGCGGGTGCGCGGCGACATCCGTCACGCCTGCGGCGAACAGAGGCATGCATTTCAGGGTTCCCTCGTTACTCTCGATGTATCGGCGCCACAACTGCCCTGGCGCCAAGGGAGCGATCACATGTTTGAGAGATTTACCGACCGAGCTCGTCGCGTCGTCGTTTTGGCCCAGGAAGAGGCCAAGATGCTCAACCACAACTACATCGGTACCGAGCACATCCTGCTCGGCCTGATCCACGAAGGCGAGGGTGTCGCCGCCAAGGCCCTCGAGAGCTTGGGCATATCCCTCGACGCCGTGCGCGAGCAGGTGCAGGACATCATCGGCCAGGGCCAGCAGCAGCCGACCGGGCACATCCCGTTCACGCCGCGCGCTAAGAAGGTGCTCGAATTGAGTCTGCGCGAGGCGCTGCAGCTCGGCCACAACTACATCGGTACCGAGCACATTCTGCTCGGCCTCATCCGCGAGGGTGAAGGCGTTGCCGCCCAGGTGCTCGTTAAGCTCGGCGCCGACCTCAACCGGGTGCGCCAGCAGGTCATCCAGCTCCTGTCTGGATACCAGGGCAAGGAGCAGGTGCAGGTCGGCGCGAACGAGCAGGCGAGCGGTCCGGCGGGCAGCCAGATTCTCGACCAGTTCGGCCGGAACCTGACGCAGGCCGCCCGCGACAACAAACTCGACCCGGTCATCGGGCGCGAGAAAGAGATCGAACGGGTCATGCAGATCCTGTCCCGCAGGTCCAAGAACAACCCGGTTCTGATCGGTGAGCCCGGCGTCGGCAAGACGGCCGTCGTCGAGGGCCTCGCCCAGGCCATTGTCAAGGGCGATGTGCCCGAGACGCTGAAGGACAAGCAGCTCTACTCGCTCGACCTCGGCTCGCTCATCGCCGGCAGCCGCTACCGCGGTGACTTCGAGGAACGCCTGAAGAAGGTCACCAAGGAGATCCGCACCCGCGGCGACATCATCATCTTCATCGACGAGATCCACACCCTCGTCGGTGCCGGTGCCGCCGAGGGCGCGATCGACGCGGCCAGCATCCTGAAGCCTCTCCTCGCCCGCGGCGAGCTGCAGACCATCGGTGCCACCACGATCGACGAGTACCGCAAGCACTTTGAGAAGGATGCCGCGCTCGAGCGCCGCTTCCAGCCGATCCAGGTCGCCGAGCCGTCTCTGCCCCACACGATCAACATCCTCAAGGGGCTGCGCGACCGGTACGAGGCGCACCACAAGGTGTCCATCACCGACGGCGCCCTCGTGGCCGCGGCGAACCTCGCCGACCGCTACGTGTCCGACCGGTTCCTGCCGGACAAGGCCATCGACCTGATTGACGAGGCCGGCGCCCGCCTGCGCCTGTCGATCCTGTCGAGCCCGCCCGAGCTGCGCGAATTCGACGAGAAGATCGCCGTGGTGCGCGCCGCCAAGGAGACCGCGATCGAGGAGCAGGACTTCGAGAAGGCCGCCGGCCTGCGCGACGAGGAGAAGAACCTCCTCGGCGAGCGGCTGCGCCTCGAGAAGAAGTGGAAGTCGGGCGACGTCAAGACCACCGCCGTCGTCGACGAAGGACTGATCGCCGAGGTCCTGGCCCAGGCGACCGGCATCCCCGTCTTCAAGCTCACCGAAGAGGAGTCCTCGCGGCTCGTCTTCATGGAGAAGGCCCTGCACCAGCGCGTCATCGGTCAGGAGGAGGCCATCTCGGCGCTCGCCAAGACCATCCGCCGCACCCGTGCCGGCCTGAAGGACCCGAAGCGCCCGAGCGGTTCGTTCATCTTCGCCGGCCCCACCGGCGTCGGCAAGACCGAGCTGGCTAAGGCGCTCGCCGAGTTCCTCTTCGACGACGAGGCCGCCATGATCTCGCTCGACATGAGTGAGTACGGCGAGAAGCACACCGTGTCCCGACTGTTCGGCGCCCCTCCCGGGTTCGTCGGCTTCGAAGAGGGCGGCCAGCTCACCGAGAAGGTGCGCCGCAAGCCGTTCTCCGTGGTGCTGTTCGACGAGATCGAGAAGGCCCACCCCGACATCTTCAACTCCCTCCTCCAGATTCTGGAAGAGGGCCGGTTGACGGATGGCCAGGGTCGCGTCATCGACTTCAAGAACACCGTGATCATCATGACCACGAACCTCGGCACCAAGGACATCAGCGGCGCGCCCGTCGGTTTCCAGCTCGAGGGCGACACGGCCACCAGCTACGACCGGATGAGCGGCAAGGTCAAGGAAGAGCTGAAGAAGCACTTCAAGCCCGAGTTCCTCAACCGCGTGGACGAGGTCATCGTCTTCCCGCAGCTGACCAAGCCGGAACTGCTGCAGATCGTGGACCTGTTCATCAAGCGGCTGGGCGAGCGTCTGCTCGACCGCGACATGACGGTGGACCTGACCCTCGCGGTGAAGGAACACCTGATCGAGGTCGGCTTCGACCCCGCACTGGGTGCCCGGCCGCTGCGCCGCGCGATCCAGCGCGAGGTGGAGGACCGCCTGTCAGAGAAGATCCTGCAGGGCGAGCTCAACGCCGGCGACCACGTGCACGTGGACTACGTGGGCGGGGAGTACGTCTTCACCACGACCGTTCGCGCCTCAGCGGTCGGGGTCGGGGTCAACACGACGGCCGCGATCGGCACGGGGCCGGGCTCGCCCGACCTCGCGGTGACCAGCGACTAGCGCAACCCCGTTCAGAAGGGCCCGGCGGAGCATCCGCCGGGCCCTTCTGCGTTCTCGCCCGCCCCTTTCCACGTTCCGTCCCTCACCAATTCGACGGAGATTTTGCTTCTACAACCCTGTTTTGGGCCGGAAATGGGCATATCCGGCAAAATCTCCGTCGAATTGGTTCCTAGACTGGGAGATTGATGGTGCGGGATGAATCAGCAGGAAAGGCCGGTCGGCGACAGATGCAGGAGTATTCGGTTCGCCGGGCACGCACCACCGACGTGCCCCGCATCCAGGCCATCGTCGCGCCGCTGGTGCAGGAGCGCATCCTGCTCGGCAAGGAAAGCGTCGTCTTCTACGAGGCCGTGCAGGAATTCCGGGTGGTCGAAGATGCCGACGGCAACCTGATCGGCTGCGGCGCCCTGCACGTGATGTGGGAAGACCTCGGCGAGGTGCGCACTCTCGCCGTGACCGCCGACTGGCTGGGCCGCGGCGTCGGCCACGCACTGATGGACCGGCTCGAAGCGGATGCCCGCGAGCTCGGACTCAGCCGCCTGTTCTGCCTGACCTTCGAGGTGCCGTTCTTCGCCCGGCACGGCTTCAGCGACATGGGCTCCGAAACGGTGGATCCGCGGGTCTACGCCGAACTGGTGCGCTCGCACGACGAGGGCGTCGCCGAGTTCCTCGACCTGGCCCGCGTGAAGCCGAACACACTCGGCAATACCCGGATGGTCAAGCGGCTCGTCTGACCCGGAGCCGGGTGGACCGGACCGGCTCGTGCCGGCCTGCCAGCACAGTGAAGAGCAGAGTGAAGAGCGCACAGTACCCCTTCGGGCGGCGCTCATGTGGGGGTATTTTCGCATTCTTCTGCTCATTCGAGCAGAACGCCTGAATTCACCTTTTGTTATTTTGCAGGACGCTCAAGCAGGGCCCTGCCTCCGTAGCATTGCGATCAATGTCGTCGCCTACTTAGGGAACCCATGTCGCCTGCAGCACACAGCAGTTGGAAGTTGACTTTCGCCTCTCTCCTCGGCCTCGGCCTGGTCGCGAGCCCGCTCGTGGCGCTGCCGGCCGTCGCAGACGTCGGTGGCACCGGGGTCGTGATCAACGAGGCCTACCTGAACGGCGGCAGCGCCGGCGCCACCTACCTGAACAAGTTCGTCGAGCTCTACAACCCGACGGATGCCCTCGTCACCCTCGACGGCACCTCGCTGCAGTACCGCTCGGCCACCGGCACCGCGAACCCGACCGCCGTGCTCCCGCTGACCGGGTCCATCCCGGCCAGGGGCTACTACCTCGTGCAGGGAAACTCGAACGCCGCCAACGGCGCCCCCCTCCCTACTCCGAACGCTTCTCTCTCTTCCTCCTTCGCTGGCGGCGGCGGAACCCTCTTCCTCGCCAACCAGACCACGGCGCTGACCGCTCCCCCCACGGGATCCCTGCTGAACGCACCCGGCGTCATCGACCTGATCGGGTACGGCTCGTCGCTCACGTTCGAGACCACGGCGGCGCCCGCGGCATCCGTCACCACCGCGCTCAGCCGCGCGACGGGCCTCGACACCGACGTCAACTCGGGCGACTTCACGCTCGCGGCCCCCACCCCGACCAACGCCGCCGGCGAGACCGCGGCCACCACCACGCCCACTCCGACCCCGGCGCCGACCACCCCGCCGGCGCCCGCCGCCGCGCTCCCGATCAATGAGATCCAGGGCAGCACGGATGCCGGCGCCCAGACCGGCAAGCTCGTCACCACGACCGGCGTGGTGACCGCCACCTACCCGGCCGGCGGCTTCAGGGGCTTCTACCTGCAGACCCCCGGCACCGGCGGCGCGGTCGATCTGACCACACACACCGCCTCGGACGGAATCTTCGTCTACACGAACGCGCTCGTCGCCCCCGTCACGGCCGGCGACTACGTCTCGGTGACCGGCACCGCGTCCGAGTTCTTCGGACTCACGCAGCTCACCGTCGGCGCGCTCAGCGACGTCACCGCCCTGGACAAGGCCGGAATCGTCGCCCCGGCACCCGCCACGGTCGGCCTTCCGGCCACGGATGCCGCGCGCGAGTCCCTCGAGGGCATGCTCCTGGCCCCCGCCGGCGCGTTCACCGTCACGAACAACTACTCGACCAACCAGTACGGCGAGATCGGCCTCGCCGCCGGGAGCACCCCGCTCGTCGGCCCGACCGTCACCGCCCGCCCGGGAACGGACGCGTACACCGCGGCCGTCGCCGCCAACAAGGCGCGCGCGGTCACCCTCGACGACGGCGCCACGACCAATTACCTCGGCAGCGCCACGAACAAGGGCCTCCCTGTTCCGTATCTGTCCACCGCGAACCCCGTGCGCATCGGTGCGGCCGTCACGTTCACGAAGCCGGTCATCTTCGACTTCCGCAACAGCAACTGGAAGTTCCAGCCGACCGCCGAGCTGGTGCCCGCGACCGCCGCCGCCGTGCAGCCCGCGACCTTCGCCAACACCCGCACAGCAGCGCCCAGACCGGTGGGCGGCGACATCCGTCTGGCCACCTTCAACGTGCTCAACTACTTCGCCACCACCGGTGACTCCATCACCGGCTGCACCTACTACACCGACCGGGCCGGCACGCCGATCACGGTCAACAGCGGCTGCGACGCCCGCGGCGCGGCCACCCAGGTCAGCTTCGAGCGCCAGCAGGCGAAGGTCGTCTCCGCGATCAACGCGCTCGACGCCCAGGTCGTCACGCTCGAGGAGATCGAGAACTCGGCCCGCTTCGGCAAGGACCGCGACTCCGCCCTCGCCAACCTCGTCGCCGCGCTGAACACCGCCGCGGGCAGCCCGGTCTGGGCCTTCGTGCCCTCACCGGCCGCCCTCCCGGTCAGCGAAGACGTCATCCGCACCGCGTTCATCTACAAGACCGCCGCCGTCGAGACTGTCGGCGGGTCGACCATCTTCGACCACGCCGCCTTCGTCAACGCCCGCCAGCCGCTCGCCCAGGCCTTCCAGCTGGTCGGCGACACCGGCAGCCGCTTCCTCGCGATCGTCAACCACTTCAAGTCGAAGGGGTCCGGAACCGGCGCCAACGCCGACACGGGCGACGGCCAGGGCGCCTCGAACCTGTCCCGTGTGAACCAGGCGACGGCGCTCGTCGGGTTCGCCGACTCGCTGAAGACCAGCACCGGCATCGCGCGCGTCTTCCTCACCGGTGACTTCAACGCCTACGACCAGGAAGACCCGATCAAGGTCATCACCGACGCCGGCTACCTCAGCGAGGAAGCCAAGAGCGGCGAGTACACCTACGCGTTCGGCGGCATGGTCGGCTCGCTCGACCACGTGTTCGCGTCGCCCGAGGCGGATGCCGCGGTCACCGATGTGGACGTCTGGAACATCAACTCGGTCGAGTCGGTCGCCCTGGAGTACAGCCGGTACAACAACAACGTCACCGACTTCTACCTGGCCGACGCGTTCCGCTCGTCCGACCACGACCCGGCCGTCGTCGGGTTGAACCTCGCCAGCCCCACCGACGTCGACATCAACCTGCTCAACATCAACGACTTCCACGGCCGCATCGACGCCAACACGGTCAAGTTCGCTGGAACGGTCGAGCAGCTCCGCGCGGAATACGGGGACGCGTCCACCCTGTTCCTCTCCGACGGTGACAACATCGGCGCCTCCCTGTTCGCCTCCGCCTCGCAGGGTGACAAACCCACCATCGACGTGCTGAACGCCCTCGACCTGAAGGCTTCGGCCGTGGGCAACCACGAGTTCGACCAGGGCTTCTCCGACCTGACCGGCCGCGTCGCCGACGCCGCCGACTTCGATTACCTGGGCGCGAACGTCTACCAGCTCGGCACCGAAACCCCGGCCATGCAGGAGTACGCCACCTACGTCGTCAACGGCGTCACGGTCGGCGTGATCGGCGCGGTCACCGAGGAGACCTCGGCGCTGGTCTCGCCGAACGGCATCGCCAGCCTGAGCTTCGGTGACCCGGTCGCCGCGGTCAACCGGGTCTCGGCCCAGCTCACCGACGGCAACCCCGCCAACGGCGAAGCCGATGTGCTGATCGCCGATTACCACGAGGGGGCCAGCGCCGGAACGCCGGACGGCGCTTCCCTCGAGCAGGAGCTCGCCCTCACCGACAGCGCGTTCGCCCGGATCGTCACGCAGACCTCCGCCGAGGTCGACGCGATCTTCACCGGCCACACGCACAAGCAGTACGCGTGGAACGCCCAGCTCCCCGGTGCGGCCGCCGGGGTCACCCGCCCGGTGCTCCAGACCGGAAGCTACGGCGAGAACATCGGCCAGGTCGTGCTCAACTACGACGTTGCGTCCGGTGACACCACGACCGTGAAGAACCAGAACGTCAAGCGTTCGGTCACGGCCGACGCCACCCTGGTCGCCGCATACCCGCGGGTCGCCGCGGTGAAGACGATCACGGATGCCGCGCTCGCCCAGGCGGCCGTCATCGGCAACCAGCCGATCGGCTCGGTCACCGCCGACATCACCCGCGCCTGCCTCGGCGGCACCTCACCGTGCGCCGAGAACCGGGCCGCACCGTCTGCCATGGGCACGCTGGTGGCGAACTCCCTGCGCGAATCGCTGGCCGACCCGGCCAAGGGCGGCGCCGAAATCGGCGTGGTCAACCCGGGCGGCATGCGCGCCGAACTGCTGTACTCGCCGGACGGTGTCGTCACCTACGCCGAGGCCAACGCGGTGCTGCCGTTCCTGAACAACCTGTGGACGACCAGCCTCACCGGGGATCAGTTCAAGACCGTTCTGGAACAGCAGTGGCAGCGTGACGCGGCCGGCAACATCCCGAGCCGCCCGTACCTGCAGCTGGGGCTTTCCGACAACGTGAACTACACGTTCGACGCCACCCGGGCTGAGGGCGACCGCATCACGGGCATCTGGATCGACGGTTCGGCCATCGACCTGGCGCGCTCCTACCGGGTCGGCTCGTTCAACTTCCTGCTCACCGGCGGCGACAACTTCCGGGAGTTCAAGAATGGAACGGGCACGCGCGACTCCGGTCTGGTCGACCGGGACGCCTGGATCTCCTACCTCACGGCCAAGAGTCCAGTGGCACCGTCGTTCGCCGCCCGCCAGGCCAGCGTCACGGGCGTTCCGAGCGGGGCCGTCGAGCGCGGCGCCTCGGTCACGTTCACCGTGGGCGACCTGAACCTGAGCTCGCTCGGCGCCCCGAAGAACACGGCGCTGACGCTGCTCTGGTCCGGCAGCAGTGCCGGCCCGGGCACGGCAGCCGTCGACGCCTCCGGCAAGGCCGCGGTCACCGTCACGGTGCCGCAGGATGCCGCGGCGAACAGCGAGCTCGTTCTCACGGCCACGGAGTCCGGCACGATCGTGCGGGTGCCGATCACCGTGAACGTGCCGGTGCCGCCGGCGACCGATCCGACCGCCGCCAGCCCGAAGGCCCTGACCAAGGCACTCAAGGACAAGGTCGACACGTACGCGGCCGCCTACGCCGCGGGCGCCACGGTCACGGTCGACGTCGGAGCGGCGCACGCGGGCGAGTTCGTCTCGGTGTCGCTGCAGTCCAAGCCGGTCAAGAACCTGGGCGGCTGGCTTCTGGTGAACGCGAAGGGTGAGGTCAGCACGACACTGCCGGCCGACATCCGTGCAGGCAAGTACCAGCTCGTCGTGCAGGACGCGACCGGTGCCGTGCTCGGGTGGACCGAGATCACGGTTGCGAAGGTCAAGGCCCCTCGCTGACCATAGGACGTGCGCGGGCGCGGCCGAGCCTCTCCGGGCTCGGCCGCGCCTCTTCCTATATTCCCGCTCGACACGCTGAGCATTCCCCGGCGGCGCCGGTATACCTCGTTAGCCTTGGGTCATGTCGACGATCAAACATCCGGTCGGGCCCCAGTCCAGCAAGGTGTACTGGCGCCGTCGCCTCATCGTGGGTGTGGGCCTGCTCTTCGTGCTTGTCATTATCTTCCTGATCATCGTGCGGCCCGGTGCGGGCCCAGACGAGCAGGGCACCGCCCCGAAATCGGCGGCCAGCGCCGCAACGACGGATGCGCCGGCCGCCGCGGCGTCCGACCCGGCCGCCGGGGCATCCGCCTGCAACCCGGCGAGGGTGCAGGTGGAGGCCATCACCGACGCGGTCAGCTACGAGCCCGGACAGCAGCCGGCACTCTCGCTCAGCCTGACGAACACCGGCACCGAGCCCTGCGTGATCAACGTGGGAACGTCGAAGCAGGTCTTCACGATCTCCAGCGGCGCGGACGTCTACTGGACGTCCACCGACTGCCTCACCGACCCGGCCGACGCCGAGGTGACCCTCAAGCCCGGCCAGCCGGTGAGCTCGTCGGCCGCCATCGAGTGGGAGCGGGTGCGGTCGAGCCCGGACACCTGCGACGAGGCCACCCGCGACGCCGCGCCGGCCGGGGGAGCGGCGTACAACCTAAGCGTCTCCGTCGACGGGATCGAGTCGGCCACGCCGAAGCAGTTCTTCCTGTCCTGATCAACTGGTTGAATGGATGCCGTGACTGACGCGACTCCACCGACCCATTCCCTCGCCCTTGCCACTGCTCTGGCCGAGCAGGACGTGGTCGCCGTGGCCTACGCCCTGCGCAACGACGTGATGATCGTGCCCCAGCTGGTCGTCAACGGCCAGGCGGAGCAGGTGCGCGTGTTCGGGCGCGAGGGCACCGACCGGCGCATGCTGCTGCTCTTCTCCTCCGCCGAGAACTATGCCCGCATGGTGCCGGACGAGGTCGACCCGCAGGTGATGGTCGCCGACGGCCAGTGGCTGCGGGAGTTCCTCACCGTGCACAAGCAGGTGCTGGAGATGGTGTTCTTCGACATCGCCGGCCCGCACGTGATGCAGGCTGCCCCGGCCGACCTGTTGCGGGCTCTGGGTCCGCTCCCGGGCGAAGACGAACCCGCTCACAGCGACAGCGATGGCGACGGCGAGTAACTCGCCTCTTCTCCCCTCAGGCTGGGGGTTCGCAAACACCCGGCCGAGCAGGCGGCCCACGCTAGGCTGAGCGCGACAGTGTTCGGCCCGCTCTCACCAGCGGAGCATCCGACGGACTTTTCACGGTCTGCTTTCTGCATCTGTCAGGGAGCAGGACGTGGTGGTGGGGACTGTGCGTGGTCGGGACACCGCACGCTTGGCGCGCATTGAACGAGAGTTCTGGATCGACCGGGACGTGGCGCTCCAAGCCGCCGAGGAGTGGCTCGCGGAACTCGGCGAGGCAGACTCGGGGGCCACGTCGCGCCGCCTGATTGTGCTGATCGCCGCCGTGCGCATCCATCGCACCGACCCGGGCCAGATCGCCACCGATGTGCAGCAGATCCTGGGCTGGGCGGAACAGCACGGCGAGGTCGCGCTGCAGTCCCGGTGCCACGACGTTCTGGGCTCGGTCTTCGAGATGGTCGGCGATCGCGCCCTCGCGCTGGAGCATGCCGTCACAGCGAACGATCTGCTCGACGAGTCCGAGACTCCGCTGATGCGGGCCGCCGCCCGTAAGTGCCTCGCGGATGCCCTCGGCTCGGCAGGTTCTCTCGACGAGGCGCGGAGGCGGTATGACGATGCGCTGCGGCTGGTGATCGATGACCCGGAAACCAACATCCGTTACATCATCCTCAACAACCTGGCCTTCACGGAGCACCTGGCACACAACCAGGTCGAGGCCCTCGCCGCGGTCGACCGCCTGGTCGGTCTGTCGGAGCTCAGCGACCGCCAGATCGGGATGTCCGCCCGGGACACGATCGCGCGGATCTACCTGACGGTGGGTCGCATCGACGAGGCGGAGCAGATGCTGCTGACGGCCATGGACCCTGCCATCAGCGACGCGCACCCGGACAGCTCCGCGGCCGCCCTGGTCGCCCTGGCCCAGCTGTACCGCCTGGACGGGCGGCTCGAGAAGGCGCAGCTCGTGATCGACCGCTGCCGTGACATCGCCCAGCGCAACGGTCTCAATCGCTGGCTGACGGAAACGACCCGCGAGCAGGCCGAGACTCATGCCGCGAACGACGACTACCGCTTCGCGTTCGAGGCCTACCGCCACTACCACGAGCAGTTCGAGGCCCTCGGCGCGAGCGAGAACGAGGCGCGGGGACGCATCCTCGATGCCATGTTTCAGACCGCGGAGTCCCGTCGGGAGAGCGACCGGTATCGCGAGCTGGCCGAACGGGACCCGCTGACCGGGCTGCACAACCGGCGGTTCGTCGACGAGCACCTCGATCTGGCCCTGATGAGGCTGCGGGAGGGCGGACCGGAACTGGCGGTCGCGATGCTCGACCTGGACCACTTCAAACGCATCAACGACACGTTCTCCCACGAGATCGGCGACGAGGTGCTGCGCGCGATCGGGCGCATCCTGATCGACGCCGTATGGGCCGTGCCGGGCGGGATCGCCGCGCGGCTGGGTGGCGAGGAATTCCTGCTGATCCTGCCGGAAACGGATGCGAACCAGGCCCGCGCCGTCTTCGACGAGCTCGGGCGAACCATCGCCGACTTCGACTGGTGGCCGATCACCGAGAACCTGCCCGTGACGGCGAGCATCGGCGTGGCGGTGGCGCCGCTCGACGGCGAACACACCTCGGACCTGCTGCGGGCCGCGGACACCCGCCTCTACGTAGCCAAGCAGGCCGGCCGAAACCAGGTCGTGCACGCTTAGCGCGGCCGCGTCCCCACCCTAGTTTGGACCCTGTCCGATCCCTCCACAATGTGGCCTTGATCGGGTTTTCCACCGTGTGCACGGATGCCGGGGGAGTGTCGGTGGGTGCCCGTAATCTGTCCCTCATGAAGCCGTCATTCATTGAAGAGCGTGAGGCCATGGGCCGGCATTTCGATGCCATCGCCGAGGCCGAGCGGGACCTCGCCGCGGCCTTCGCCCGGCGGGCGGAACGGGTCGAGGATGCCCGCCGATTCGGGCAGGCCATCGCCCGCACCGCGGCCCGGGGGCCGGGGGCCGGGGGCCCGCTGGGACGCACGGGAGGTCGCCGAGCGGGAGTTCTCGAGCGAGCTGGCCTGCACGATCCGGGTGCCGCAGCGCACGGCGGAGAACCTGGTCGCGGAGAGCCGGGCCCTGGCCGTGGATCTCCCCGCGACCCGGGCTGCGCTGGCGTCGGGAGAGATCAGCTACCGGCACGCGCAGGTGGTGGTCAACCAGGCGTGGTCGGTCCCCGCAGAAGGGCGGGCGAAATTCGAAGCCGCGGTGTTGAAGTCGGCAGGCACTCTCACCGCGTCGAAGCTGAAGTACAACGCCCGGATTCTGCGAGAGCGGTGGCATCCGGAGACGATCAAGGCCCGGTACCAGAAGTCCGTGCTTGACCGGGCCGTGTTCTTCGAGCCCGAACAGGACGGCATGGCATCCCTCACCTTCTACGCCAGTGCGGAGAAGGCGCAGGCGGCTTACGAACGGGTGACGCTGATGGCCCTGAGCCTGCAGTGCGCCGAGGAGGAACGAACCCTGACCCAGTTGAAGGCGGACGTGTTCGAAGATCTCATCCTCGACGGGGTCACGCCGTCGGGACTCGGCAAGGGCATTCGGGGCTCGGTGAACATCACGGTCCCGGTGTTCAGCCTGATGGGTCTCACTGACGAACCCGCCCACCTGGAGGGGTACGGCCCGATCGACGCCGACACCGCGCGGCGAATCGCCGCCGGCGCACCGAGCTTCACCCGGCTTCTGGTGCACCCGGAGACCGGGGTGGTGCTCTCGGTCGGTCGAGACCGGTACAAGGTGCCCAAGGACCTCAAAAAGTATCTGCGGGTGAGGGACGAGACGTGCCGGTTCCCGGGCTGCAACCGTTCGACGGCCCATTCGGGCATCGACCATTCGTTGGATTGGCAGTTCAACGGTTTGACCGCCGAGGACAACCTCGCGCACCTGTGTCCGCCGTGCCATGCGCTGAAGAGCGAGACCGGGTGGAGCGTGAAACACCTCGAAAATGGCGTTCTGGAGTGGAGGTCACCGAGCGGGCGAGCATTTGTGACCGAGCCGGCCACGGTCATCCGTGCGGCGGCACCTGTGATGCCTGTGCAAGCTGTGACGCCTGTGCAAGCTGTGACGCCTGGGCACCCTGTGGCGCCGAATTCATTGGGATCACCCGAACCGCCCGGCGACCCCGCACCCTTCTGAGAGATTCGATCTGAGGCCTGAGCGATCCGAGGCTTCAGCGAGCCGAGGCCCTAGAAGGAGCGGTCCAGTTCCGCCTCGCGGGCAGAGACGCCGGTCGCGATCGCCGCGGCGACCGCGGTACCGATCGACCCGGCCTCGGCGTCGATGCGGGTGGTGAAGCCGAGGCGGCCCGCTTCGGCCGTGCGAAGCTTGGACGCCGACACCGGCCGCACCTCGCCGGCCAGGCTGATCTCGCCGAATGCGACCGTGTTCTGCGCGATCGGCCGGTCCCGGAACGCCGACGCGATGGCGAGGGCGATGGCGAGGTCAGCGGCCGGCTCAGTGAGACGGATGCCGCCCACGGTCGAGACGTAGACATCCATCCCGCCCAGGCCGGTCAGGTTCGCCCGCCGTTCCAACACGGCGAGGAGCATCGCCACCCGGGAGGAGTCCACGCCGTTGGTGACGCGACGGGGGTTGGGGGCCTGGGTCTTGATGACCAGGGCCTGGATCTCGACCGGCATCGCCCGCCGGCCCTCGAGCGCCACGGTGACGCAGGTACCCGAGACGGCCGAGTTGCCGCGGCTGAGAAAGAGTCCGCTCGGGTCGGGTACCTCGGCGATGCCGTCGCCGGTCATCTCGAAACAGCCCACCTCGTCGGTGGAACCGAACCGGTTCTTCAGCGCGCGCACGAAACGCAGCGCCGTCTGCCGGTCGCCCTCGAACTGGCACACCACGTCGACGAGGTGCTCGAGCAGGCGGGGGCCGGCGATCGTGCCGTCTTTTGTGACGTGTCCGACCAGCAGGATGGGCAGATCGCGGTCTTTGGCGACCCGAATCAGGGTGGAGGCCACTGCCCGCACCTGGCTGGGCATGCCGGCGAGGCCGTCGGAGAGCGAACTGGCCACGGTCTGCACGGAGTCGATGATGACGAGGTTGGGTTTGACCGCGTCGATCTGGCCGAGGATGGTGGCCAGGTCGGTCTCGGCGGCGATGAACAGTTCGGGCTGCAGCGCCCCGGTGCGCTCGGCGCGGAGGCGCACCTGGCTGACCGACTCCTCGGCGCTGACGTAGAGCACGCGGGACTTCGCGGCCGCGGCCTTCGACGCGACCTCGAGCAGCAGGGTGGACTTGCCGACCCCGGGCTCGCCGCTGAGCAGGATGACGGATCCCGGCACGATGCCGCCGCCCAGCACCCGGTCGAACTCATCGATGCCGGTCGGCCAGTGCGAGACCGCGTTGGTGTCGACGTGGGTGATCGGCCGGGCGATGCCGTCGCCGCTGACGCTGGCCGGCTTAAGTGCGCGGGCCAGGCTCGCCTTCTCGGTCATGTCGACGACGGTGCCCCATTGCTGGCATTCGCCGCAGCGGCCCGCCCATTTCAGGGTGGTCCAGCCACATTCGGTGCAACGGAAGTTGGAAACGGGTCTGGCCATGCCTGCGAGCCTAGCTGGGGCCGCCGACACCGCTTGTGTTGGGGGTTGTTGCGGCCGTCGTTTCGGCTGCGGACCCGGTCGGCGTTGCCGTGAGTGGTGCCTCCGCGGGGTCCGTTGCCGTGGTGGGTGCCGCCGCGGGCGCCGGTGCCGAGGTCGCCGCGCCCGCCGGTGCGGACTCCGCTTCGAGGGGAGGGAACCGCCGGGTGAGGCTCGCTTCCAGCGCCGGCAGGAACGCGTCGGCCCAGGCCCGGTAGCCACGGTTGTTGGGGTGGAACAGGTCGCCCGCGACGTGCGTGGCGACGCTGCGCAGCCCGAGCCGCTTGGTGGTCGCGTGCAGCGGCACCACGGTGAGCCGGTGCTCCGCGGCCACCTCGGCGATGATGCGGTTGGCGACTGCGACCATCCGTTCGTTGCGGGGCAGGTGGAAGCAGGGCAGGCTGGCGACCAGCGCATGCGGGGGGAGTGCCGCGAAGACCGTGCGGATGCCTGCCTCGAACGCCACCGCGTCCCAGAGGGCTATGTCGTTGGCGCCGATGGCGACCGTCACGATGTCGGGGGTGAGCTTCACAAACTTTGGCAGCTGGTCGCGCACGGCCAGTCCGACCGTCGCGCCCGAGACGCTCAGGTTGACCACCCGCACGGTGCGGGCGGTCGTCAGCGCGATCTGGTCGGCCAGGATGCCGACGTAGCCGCGGTGCGGGGAGCTCGCGCCGATCCCCTGGGCGGCGCTGTCACCGATGACGGCGTAGAGGAGCTCGCCCTTGTCCTTCGCCCGGGTGCGCCACCACAGCGAGTGCACCGGCAGGGTCTCGTTTAGGATGACAGCGCTCGCGGAGACGCGCTGCTGGAAGGCCCGGTGGTTGGCCACGACGGCCACGCCGATGCCGGCGGCCGTCGACACGGCGCCGACCGTCAGGGCAAGGGAACGGAGCCGGTTGTTCGCTGATATCACCTCGCGAGATTACAGCGGCCGGCTGGGTGCGCGCCGTTCAGACACGGATGCCCGGATCGCGATTGGCGCCGGCACCCGCTTCTCAACTACACTTTCCCTCGGTACCGTGTCCGAGCGGCCGAAGGTGCAACTCTCGAAAAGTTGTGTGGGGGAGACTCCACCGTGGGTTCAAATCCCACCGGTACCGCCACGGGGTTGTTCTTAGAACTGGTTGATTCTGTTCCAAGAACTCGTCCCAAAACGAATGGCCTCCGAGATTTCGGAGGCCATTTGTCGTTTCCGGCGTGCGTAGCGCGTGGTTTCCCGCTCATGCGGGCTGGTAGGTGCGGATTAAATGACAATGCACGGCCAGGGACGCCCGAGCGGCCGTTTTTCGGCGCTGCGAATTGTCCTGGTCGTGCGGTGGCGTGTTGATTCAGCTGGTGGGTGCGCGGTTAAGTTCGGAGCGGCGGGTCGAGTTCCGCGCCTTCCGGGGCGCCGGGGAGCACCTTGAGCGGCCACTTCGCTTTGTAGTTGGATAGGCCTTCGCGGTCACGGCGGCGCGTCTTTCGCAGGGGCCCCAAGTTCTGACCGGTCGTGGTGCTCTTGGACGTTTGGGTTTCGCGGTCAGTAAGGAAGGTAACGATCTTCCTGATGTTGGCCGACACGAGCAGCATGGTCGCCATTATCTGGTGTGCGGCGAATCCGCGGATTCGGCGGCGTGCTGGAGTGTCAGCTGCTTCGTGTCCGACGTCTTTCACGTAAGCGTGGTAGCTCTCGTCGGTGTTGCGGCCGATGCGGTACGCGTCGCTCCATTCCTTCGACTGGTAACGGAAGAGCTGAGCGTCGCGGATGCCGTCTTCGGGCCCAAACTCCACCGAGCTCTGCGTGCAGATTGAGTCGGGGGCCTCTGGAACATTGCCCGTAAGTACGGCGGTGCGGATCTTATCGGTCGCGTTGCGGTGGAGTTCGCGCAGGGGGCATTCCAAGGTCGAGTTCGGACCGACGGCGGGGCACATCATCGGTGTGTGCCCCCGTGCGTCGGGCTTCTCCTTGGGGCGAAGCTCGAAGGCCGTCCGTTCTTCGAGCCGTTTCCGGTAGGTGTCCTCGTCAATCGTGTGGGCTTCTGCATCGACCGAGGCGTTGAGGAGATCCTTTGGGGTCCCAGCGCAGTAGTGGCGGCCTTCGACCTGTTTGGCACCGGCTTTGCCTCCCTTGATTCCCAACCCGGTCTTCTTGTAGTCGGTGATGACAGCCCACCCCATTTCCTTCACTGGGATGTGCAGGACTTCGGGTGTAAGGGTCGCGAAGTAGAGGCGGTCGGCGACGACCGTTCCGGGAGTGTGGCCGCGGTCAGCAATGGACTGGAGGACCCGCACGGTTTCACTGGCGACGTGCTGAGTGCCCGGCAGACTCATTGAGAACCCGAGGGCGATGTTGGGGAATTCAGCATGGTCGACGGGGCGATTCGGTACCAGAACGGCGATGCTGCCAGCCCGACCCCACACGAAGTCCTTGTCTGCTTTGCTTTCCGGACCTGACTCCTCGCGTCTTTCCGCGTTAATCGGGTACCAGCCGGAGTCGTGTTCGAGGACGAGCTTGTCCGAGTAGTTCTTACCGGTTTTTGGGTTGACCCTCAGCTCCAGACCGGTCTTCTTGTCGACAGGGGAACGCCCCCGCGGGCTGGCCGCGACCATGGGAGTCTGGTCAATACCGACAGTGGTGTGCTGATTGATCTTCCTCCGAACCTCGCGTGGTAGGAGCCGAAACGTCATTTCCAGGAGCGAGTCGGAAAACCAGTTGAGCCGTTCCCGCCCCTGCGCGACGACCTCCGGATCGCGCAGCTCGACGATTCGGTCACGCTGAGCTCGGTTGGTGAGTCTGTAGAGCGGGGTGTCGGGGTAAGGGTCCATGAGGGCTTTCATGCGGTGGAAGGAATTCCATGCGGCGTTGTACCAGCGCCTCGCCTCAGCGCGTCCTCTCGCCGTCCCGGATAAGTTGGCGGGGAGACCAAGGAAGACACGCGCCTCCTTGGTGAGGCGACGATGCAGGACGGCTCCCATCTCCGTGGCCCAAAGCGGGGTGTGCTCGCGTGCGAGGAGAAGCAGGACGATGAGGATGACGCGGTCATCAATCTTCGGGGGGCGGCCGCCGGGGTGCGTGCCTTGGCGGGCTTCGTGACGCCACGCGGCGAGTTGTTCCAGCATCCTGGACCCGTCGACCATCGTGGCAGCTCGGCGTACGTCGTCGATGTCGAACTTGGATGTCCGGCCCGAGGTGGTGCCAACGGCGTCGTCGAGGAGGTGCTCGAACGCGGTGCTCTCCTGCACCTCGTCCTGCACCTCGAGGGTGCCGTCGGTGATGCCGCTCATCGGGTCGGCTCCGCTCCGGAGATCAGGTGGCGGACGTCGACCATGTCATATGGAGTCATGGCCTGCACGTAGGGCGCGAGCGAGGTTGGGGTCGCTAGTCCGGCTAGCTCCAGCAGGATGTCGAGTCTGAGGCCGGCGTTGAGGTGCCGCACAATCCAGGTGGCGCGGAGCCTGGTCGCTGATGGAGTGGGTTCATCTGGAGCATCGATGCCGAACTGGTGGATCACCCGAGCCGGGTATTCAGGCAGACGGTACCCGGCGAACAGCCACTCGCCGGGCTCGCGGCCATTGATGCCCGTCGCGAGGGCGCGTCGCCACTCGACGCGGAGCGGGACCGTGCGAGGGTGGTTGCCGCGCACGCTGACCAGAAGTTCGTCGCCGTCGGTGGTGACGTCGCTGATGCGTGCGAGGGCGATCTCTTCGGCACGCATGCCGGCTCCGGCGCCGAGCGCGAGGAGGACGTGTGCGTTCATTCGTCGCTCCACGTTCGTGCGTCGCGCGGCTGAACTTCGGAAGGTGATGAGATCCCGGCTGGCGTAGGGGTGAGCCGAGGCCGGGTTCTTCCGGGTCTGACGGTCGGGCGTGGCGGCGGTGAAGTGCGCGACGAGGGTATTGAGACGTTGCGCGGTCTGCTGCTGGTAGGTCTCGGCACGGGCAGGCATGACCTCGTGCACGAATCGGCGAATGAGCGCGGGCCGGAAGGCGGCTGCGGGATCCAGGTTCGCTGCCGCTGTCTGCCACAGCCAGTGGGCAAACTTCGCGGTCGCTGCAAGATAGTTCCGTGCAACACCACGAGTTTGGAGCCCGAGGCTGGTCACGCTGGCGCGAACGAAGGTTTCGATTTCAGTCCAGTGCGCTGCAGGGATCTTGGCCACGTAGTTGTCGATGACGCGCTGCACTGCGGGCGGGCTGACGGCGCTCATGCCCGGCCGCCGCAGGGCTGAGCGACGGACGGGAGACCGCCGGATGGTCGGGTGACGGGGAAAGTGCTCTGGGGGATGCTCATACAGGTTGGACATGCGGAGAATCCCGGCCATCTCGCCGATGCATGCCCTTTTAGGGTACCGAACCAGGTAGCATAAATGACCGTGACCGATCCGCGTTTTCGCCCGCGAGCTTCCTGCGAGCCGACGACGAACTTCGGTACAGCCCGTCCCGTGTCCTGGGACAGCCCTCATGGGATGTCGGAGAGTGCGCTTGATCAGCTGGGGGCCGCCAAACTTCAGCACGCGCATGCCCAGCAGGTCCGTGCCGCCCTTGCGGCGGATGGTGCGACCATAGCGTCCTATGCCAGAAAGAACGGACTCGACGAAACGCGCCTGGGAAGGATACTTCGAGGTGACGTGATCATGAGGGTCGAGGACATGGTCAATGCGGAACGTAACCTCAAGCTGAGGGAACGGCGCGCTGCCGCCGGGGAGGGCCCGGCCCAGCGCTGACGGTTCAGCGCGGCGCGGCGACCGCATCTCGCAGCGCGTTCCGGCACCACCGGAGGTCGGGTTCCCGAGCGAACCGGAGGAATCGGTCCAACGCTTCGGGCGATTGCAGCCCGGCAGCAATTATCAATGGCACGAGCGGGGTGCCGGCTTCCAGATGCTGCACGATCCAGGTCGCGTGCATCCTCCGGGCCTGCAACTGGATCTTGCCTTCCGCCCGTGAGACGAAGTCCGTGATCAGATTCCGGTTGCCACCGGCGTGCTGCTCGCGGAACGCCCACGCCTCGTCCTGACATGCGCCTACTCGTTCAACGAGGGCCCGTTCCCATTCACGCAGCACGGGAACCACCCGGGCTCGCTCGCCACGCACCGTGATGAGTACGCCGTCGTCGTCGGCTCTGATGTCTCCGATCGTGAGGTTGACGATCTCTCGTCCTGCCAGGCCGGCGCCGAGTCCGAGGGCGAGTAGCGCCTCCGCGTTCGACCTCCTTTCGGCAGTGGTCTGGGCGGTTGCCCAACTCTTCAGGGTCACCACCTCCCGGGCGGTGTACGGCGCCGACGGATCCGATCCGCCTAGCGGCCGCAAGACCGGCGGTGCCGCCGCGTCGAGCAGCGCCTCCGAGATCCGGAGGAGCCGGGAGCGCAGGGTGCTTCGGCTTGCCTTGCTCCCGTATTGCGTCAGGCCGACGGCAATGAACCGCTCGATCGTGCGAACGGCAAATATCACGTCGCGTTCGAGGGGCATGGCTGCCGTCTGCCACGCCCACAAGGTCAGCGGGGTCGCCGCAGCGTACAGTTCCCTCTCGGAGTAGACCGTCCCCGGTGCAGCGTCAACGACAGCGGCGCGCACGAAATCCCCGATGTGGTTCCAATACCCTGCATCCATCCGGGGCAGATAGGTCGGCTCGTCGTGATTCACCGGGTATCCCCCTGTTTACGACGGGAGCACTGCACCGCGCCCGGTGCTCCGCCGGGGACTGACTGCCGCTTCTGGGCGGCGGTTTGAGACTCTTTGAACGCCGCGAGATCAGCCCGCGTGGGTCCAGCCTCAATCAGGCACGACACCGTCGGCTCCCGGCAGCTCATCACGGCTTATGGCTTCTATGGCGGCCACGAGCGAGGTCTGGGCCCAGAAAAAGTCAACGTCCTCGTCCCAGCCGTCGGTGTACATGGTCCATCGGCCACGGGCACCGACCCGGAGAGTGTCGATCGACCGTAGAGAACGGGTCCGGTCATTAATCGTCGGCGGTGCGCCGGCCCCACGTACCCGGGTCACGGTGCCCAGCTCGAGGTCAAAATAGTGGCGGCTGTCCCGCGTTACGACGCGCCACGCGCCGCCCTCATCTCCACGGAGTTCCCTCACGCGGATTGGTTCAACTGCCGGGTCGTCCATCGTCGGTCCTTTCTGGTTGGTGGGTGTCCGGTACGACGGGGGCGCCGTTCCGGTAGAGGAATTCCAGGCCGAGGGTGGCGGTATTCAGGATCGTCAGGTTCACCCGGTTCTTGCCGTTCGTGTCGAGCACGACAACGCGGGTGGGGTAGGCGGCCCCGGGCACGGTCAGCACCTGGTCGTGGAATTGGTGGTAGTGGCCTCCGAGGGTCAGTCGGGGGCGGGTTTGCAGGACGGCACGGCGAAACATCACCCGACTTTCCGTTGCGTACCTGATGTCGTCCGTCGAGAAGCCCAGGTCCCGGGCGCGTCTGTCTAGATCGGGCTCGTCCATCAGCGGCGCTTCATGTCCGACTAGGACATCTGCGCGTTCGGTGCCCAGGCGCCGCAGGTCGCCTTCAGTGATCTGCTCCTCGGGCCACCATGAAATGCCCTCTTTTCGGAGTTCGCGGTCTATGCTGTTGGCTCCTCCGAGGGTGGCGAGGGTGAAACGTCCGCCGATCTGGGTGCGATACGCGCGGGGGAGGTGGGCGATGTTGGCCGTGATCCAACGGATGCCGTCGGGATCGACGGGATACTTCAGGATCTTGGGGTGCCAGTCGTGATTACCGTCTAGGAAATACATGGCTATCTGATGCCGGGCCAGGGCGCGCGAGATCTTGTTGAGGTCGATCTGCCAATTCCGGCCAGGCCACAGCACGCCCCAATCGCCCAGTTGCACGATGACGTGCACGCCGCGGTCAGCCAATGTCTTGAACGCTTGAAGGGCGTGCTCGATGTCCCCATGCAGGTCTCCCATGACTCCGATCCGACGCACCGTGGACAGAGTCTGCACGGCGTACGGCGAATACGCTGAGCTGGGTGCCGGGCGGTGCGTCCGAAAGAGTGGGGACAGGTCGTTGCGGGGGTCGCGATCCGGAGGGGTCGCCTCGCCTGCGTTCATGGTTCGAACTGCGGGATGACGCGGTAGTTGATGTAGTCGCCGACGAAGTGCACGGTTTCGATCTCGGCGGCGCTGAGTTCCCGTGCCGGCTTCACCAGCTCGATGCTCACGATGGGGGCGCTGACATAGCGGCCAGTGACCTGGCTGGCGGACACGACTCCAAGGGGGCTGCCGATCTCGACCGGACCGATCCCGGAAAAGCTTAACCACTCGTGGTCGCCAGGAAGCTGGCGAGCCGCCGGGCCCGGGGTCCGCCGGTAGGCGCGCAGGTCGCCGTCGATGAGGAGGACCGAGCCGTGCTCTGTGGTCAGCCGGGTGATGCCCGACGAGCCGGGCACCCCATCGGACGGCGCTTGTCTGCGGATCATGCTTCACCCCGTTCGCTGTCGAGATCTGGGGTTATGCGCTCGATCGCGGTCACCGGCGAGCTGCGGCGCGTCGTCGCATCCACACCCGGAACGGCCAGGTCAATGAGCAGCTGCATGGAACGGCCGACCGAGCACTCCACAACCCTCAGCAAACGGACGGTGGAACGATCACGGCGCAGACTGTGGACCCGGTCGGGATCATCCGCCGCGGGAATTCGGCACATCTCGTGTCGGTCGAGGTCAAGCCAGTAGGTCGAGCCGGACCGGGTTCGGATCCTGAACTGCCCGGTGACCTGGTCCATCAGGGTGCTCATCGAGAGCATGAGCCAACCTCCGTGCAGCTGCGCAGCCGGACTGGGCGGACAGGACCTGACCTGTCGACGGTGGGCGTCGTCGCCACGGGCCCGTGCACCCAATCCCGACCCGCGACGCCCTGAGTAGTCGCACCTTGATGGGGCATTCGCGAACCTCCCGTGTCACTCGACTGCTCGAGTGAACTGTCGGTACAGGGACGCTAGCCGGGGATTCCCATCGTGCGGGTCCGTGCAGGAATACACCTTCCGGCACACCGCGAGACTCGTCCCGCGCATGACCTCTCCGACACCGCACGCCGTGCGGGTCGGAAAGGGAAACCATGCCCAATCAGAGCCCCGTGGAACAGCTCCACGCCGAATACGCACGGCTGCACGACCAGCCTCCCTCTACCCTTACTGAGGACCAGAGACGATCGCTGACCTTCTACAACGGTGAAATGGAATCCCACAGCGCCGGCGAGATCCCCGACACCGTCCCTCGAGACGTCGCCAACTGGATCCGCAACGTGTTCGCGCTGGAGGCCTTTGTTCGCTGTCAGGGCCGCATGCCCCGCGAAAACCGCCGCCTCCCAGAGGGCGCGATCTCCGCCGTGGAGAAACAGCGCGCTAACAGTGTCCGCGCGCAGCGCCGCGCATTCATCGCCGGGCGCCTCAGCACCTACCAGGCGCGCCGGCTGCTCTGCGTCCCCGGGTTCAGTTTCCATCCGCTGGAGGACGTCTGGCAGGCGACCCGCGTCGCGTATGCCGACTTCACCGCCACACAGGGGGGCGCACCGAAACTTCGCAGCACAGACCCGTCCGAACGGGCCCTCGCGGGGTGGGCCGCGAAAATGCGCTTTGCCTACCGGGGCGGCACTCTGTCCGCAGACAGGGTCGAGACTCTGACGGGTCTGGACTTCTGGACCTGGGGCGCCCCGTCCAGCCGGGACTGAGTTCCCGTGCCGGAATACAGTTCGGACTGCTCTCCACCGGCCGACGGTGGCCCGGTGCAGGATCAGACCATGACGAATGGCTTTGACGGCGACGGGCGCGCCACGAGCGGGTCACAGCACCGTTCGGACGAGACTCGCTCGGCGGGAGCGGCGGCGCCTTCGCCGCAGCTCGCTCGGGCCGTTCGTGCAACGGCAGAGGTGTGGCGGCGGTTGGAGGAAGAGTTTGGTCTCCTGACCAGCGGTGAGGTTGCCGAGCTGCTGGGAGTCACGCCCGCTGGTCCGAGCTGGGTGGCTGCGCAACGGAAGGCTCGCAAGATCATCGGCGTGCGCCGGGGGAACACCTACCGGTACCCGGGCTTCCAATTCGACCACCAGACGGTCCTGCCCGTGATCGCACCCTTGCTCGAGCTGGCACGCGCCAACGGGTGGTCGAGCGACGATCTGACCCTCTGGATATTCGGCCCCACCACATCTTTCGTTCAGGAAGATCGGCCGGTCGACCATCTGCGGGAGCCCGAGGCGGTCCTGGCCACCGCGACGCTGACCATGGAAGCCTTGTGGTGACCGGCAGCGACCCGTCTCACCGGGCGGATGAGCCCACGCGTTCCGCGCTCGAGGCCACTGACGTCGAGAACGCCAAGCTTGGACGTCGCTCTTCGGCCGCGAAAACACACACTCAAGCCACGTGGGAGTCGACCGTGGGACCCTTCTACGACGGCGCGAGCCTGATGCGCCTGCTCGCCATATCGACGGAGGAGTTGGACCGGGCGTCGAATGCCGGCGAGATCCTGCGCACCCGAACAGCCGACGGCACCGACCTCTACCCGAGCTTTCAGCTCAACGCCTCAGTAGAGCGCTTAGCGGGGCTGCGCGAGGTGTTGACCGTTTTGGACCCGGGGCTGGATGATCCGTGGGGCGACGCCCTTTGGCTCACCGCGGTCGTCCGGCGATTCGAGGGCCGCTCCGCCGCAGAGTTGATGCGGAATGGTGAACTTGAACCCGTTCTTGCTGCGGCGCGACAAGATCGGACCACGTGGGACCGGTAGTCGGACGGCGGTCCCGACCGGCGCTACAGCCTCGCCGAGGCAGCGGACTGGGGTCGGACCAGGTGATCTGCGGCCCTCTCTGTCAACCTTGGACAAGGCACCGGGATCGTCCCGAATAGTGTTGTAGAGGGCGGGGAAGGAGTTCCCCTTGACGAACGCAGTGATGACAGG